>CAKORS010000067.1 GCA_934101605.1 uncultured Bacilli bacterium | reverse complement strand
CTTATGAATAGTCTAAAAATACCTGAAAACCATAGTGGAATTAGTAAAACTTTAAGATTACCAGAAGATATTGTTGAAGAAATTCAAAATTTAGCTAATTTAAAGAACCTTTCATTTAATAAAACTATTATTTCTTTACTCAATTATAGTCTAGACAATATTGACGAAAATGATAAATTAGCTTTAGAAAATATGAAAAATTAAGTCAAAATAAGATTTTCTAAAAGAAGAAAATCTTATTTCTTTATTAACTCAATTGAATTTCAGTATCATTATCTAAGAATAAAATAATTTGTTTTTCACCAATTTCCACTTGATAAACTTGATTTAAATTTAATGATAAATATACATCTTCATCTTCATCTCTTAAGCTTAAAATATCGTCTTGTACTTTATACATCAATTTCTCTATAAAAAACTGATCAATCATAAACCCTTTTTGCCTTATTCTCAATTGCTTTTGTTTCTTTCTATTTAAATATTCTTCAAATTTTACAATCATTTCTCTTTCCATTTTTACACCTCTCTTCCATTAGCACTGTAAAAAATTACAACCTGATGCATGCCTTTTTTTACTTTGATTGTAATTTAGCGACAAAAGCAGGCTAAATTAATATGACATAAATTTGTTTGTACAAAAATTATTCTATGCTTTAGAACTGCATAGATAAAAAACTCATGCTAAACATAGCATGAGTTTATATTACCATTTTTTGACTTCTTTTTCAATAGTTTTTTAAACATATTTATTTCCATTTTTATAATTTATCCAATCATTTATTACAATTTTTAACACTGCAGCTACTGGTACTGCTAAAAACATTCCTAATACCCCAAAATATGCACCACCTATTGTTACTGCAAATATTACTATCAAAGGACTTATTTCCAAAGAATCTCCTATTATTTTTGGATTTATTATATTTGAATCAATTTGTTGTAATATAATTACCACAATTGCCATAATAATTGCTTGTGAAAGTCCTCCTGTTATTACAGTAATCAATATACTTATTCCTACAGCAATGATTGCTCCAAAATATGGAATTATATTAAATAATCCAATTAAGAATCCAAGTAAAACTGCATATTTTACTCCTATTATACTCATTGCGATTGTAACCATAATTCCAACAACCACAGCATCAATTAATTGTCCACTAATAAATTTATAAAATATATTGTTTGTACTATTTATATATTCTTCCATTTTATTGCAAATCTTTTCGTCAAATATTGCTGTTGATAATCTTCTGAAAAATCTCATTATTTGTCCTCTTTGCAATAATATATATACAGATACAATTATTGCTACAAATATATCAAATATTCCACTAGCAACACCTATAACACTTTTTATATATCCAGTTATTTTCTCAGGGTTTATATATTGTTTTAAGTCTATATTTTGTATATTATCCCCTATTTCCTTTATTGTTTCTGTTACCTTTTCACTTTTTAATATTGAATCTTCTGGCAAGTCATTTACTCTTTGGACAGCAGTATTCCAATATCCTTGAAAGTTATTTACTAATTCTATTACACTTTCTGTTACCACTGGCAATATTACATTTACTAATATAATTATTAATAATATCGCTATTACA
>CAKORS010000066.1 GCA_934101605.1 uncultured Bacilli bacterium | reverse complement strand
GTTCTAAATGTTTTGGGAGATTCACAATTGATTGTAGGTGGAAGATTCCATGCAAATATTATTGGTTTAGTTTTAGGAAAGAGCATATTGCCAGTTTTATATAGTGATAAAACTTTGCATGTATTGCAAGACATGGAAATAGATGTTCCAATAATTGATATAAGAAAATTAGATGAATTTGATATTCAAAAATTAACAGACGAACAATTAAATATACATTTTGATGTAGAAAAACAAAAAAATGATGCACAAAGGCATTTTGAAAAATTAGATATTCTTTTAGGAGGAAAAGTTGATGAGTAAAGGTAAAGACTTAGCAAAAAACACAGCAATAGTATCTATTGGTAAAATATGTACACAATTAATAACGTTTTTCTTATTACCAGTATATACAGCAGTATTAAGCAATGAAGAATATGGAGTAGTAGACTTGTTAAATACTTTAACAAGTTTACTGTTGCCAATAGCGACCTTACAAATTGAACAAGGAGTATTTAGATATTTAATTGATTGTAGAGAAAATAAAGAAAAGCAAACAACATTAATAACAACAATAATGAGATTTATGGTTATACAATTAATAATTTGTATAACCATTTTTTTATGTGCAAGTCCATTTATACACAATGAATATAAATATTTCTTGATGGCAAATTTAGTAATGGGAATGTTTTCAACAATATTGTTACAAATATGTAGAGGGCTTGGAGATAATCCAACATATGCAATTGGAAGCTTTATAACAGGAGCACTTACAGTTGTATTAAATGTAATATTTATTGTATCTTTCCATTGGGGAGCTTATGGAATGCTTGGAGCTACAGCAATTTCTAATTTGTTGTGTTCAGTATATATATTTATGAAAAAGAAAATTTATAAATACATAAAGCCAAAACAATATGATAAAACAACTTTAAAAGAAATAATAAAATATTCTGTGCCATTAATACCAAATATGATTTCTTGGTGGATTGTTAGTGCATCAGATAGAACTATAATATCAGCAGTGATAGGAATTGCACAAAATGGAATATATTCAGCTGCTAATAAATTTTCCGGAGTGTTTACCACATTATATAGTGTATTTAATTTGACTTGGACTGAATCTGCTTCAATAAATATAAATTCAGAAGATAGAGATGAATTTTTTAGTAAAATATTAGATTTTGTAATTAGATTTTTTGGATGTCTATGTTTAGGAACAATAGCAGTAATGCCATTTGTGTTTAACATACTTATAAATGAGAAATTTGCAGAAGCATATTATCAAATACCAATTTTAATATTGGGTTCTGTATTTAATATATTAGTTAGTTTTATTGGTTCAATATATGTTGCTAAAAAATTAACAAAAGAAATTGCTAAAACATCTGTAATTGCAGCAATAATTAATATTGTTGTAAATTTAGTGCTAATAAAGTCAATTGGTTTATATGCTGCTTCAATTTCAACAGTAATTGCATATGTTTTAATGTTTATTTATAGATGGATTGATGTTAAAAAATATGTTAAATTTAATGTTAATAAAATTTTGATGTTTGTTTTAATAATAATGTATGGTGTAACAATTTTCACTTATTATTTGAGAAGTACAGTAATTTCTGCAGTTGTTTTAGGAGTGGTAGCAATATTTGCTATTATAGCAAATATCAATAG
>CAKORS010000065.1 GCA_934101605.1 uncultured Bacilli bacterium | reverse complement strand
ATAGATATAATTATATAGATTTGCTTTTATATAATTATATTTTTAAATGTTTTGTAGTAATAGAACTAAAAATAACAGAATTAAAAGCAGAATATATAGGACAAATAATAAAATATATGAATTATGTTGATAAGAAAATAAAACAAGTTGAGGATGCAAAAACGATAGGGATAATAATAGTAAAGAAAAGATAATAAATTTATTTTGGAATATTGTAGTGATGAAAGAATACTTAAAAGAGAATATATTATTTTATAGTTTTTGAATAAATAGTATTATTTTATTCATAATAATATTGGTGATATTACATGAATCAAGAAAAGTATGAAAAAATAGTTAAAGATAATTTGCCTAAAGAGTATAGAATGAAAAATTATTTTATGGCTTTTTTATTTGGAGGAGCAATAGGACTTATTGGAAATTTTTTACTTAATTTTTATTCTTATATATTAGATATTAGTAGTAATGATGCTTCAGTTTATGTTATAACAACTTTAATATTTATTGCGTGTTTATTAACAGCTTTAGGGGTATTTGATAATATTGTTAAAGTTGGAAGAATGGGTCTTATTATTCCTATTACTGGATTTGCTCATTCTGTTTGTAGTGCAGCGATGGATTATAGAAAAGAAGGACTTATTTATGGAATAGGTAGTAATATTTTTAAACTTGCAGGTTCTGTTATTTTATATGGTGTTATGTGTGCTTATGTAATTGGTGTAGTAAGGTTTTTAATAGGAGGATAATATGACTTTAAAATTTAATAATGTTTATCTTAATGAAACAGCAGCAGTAGCAGGTTTTATAGAGGCAAGAAATCCAATTGGACCTTATTTTGATAAAACTTATAAGGATTATTATATGGGTGATAATGATTCTGTTGAGTATAGTGAGGTTGTAATGCAAAAAGATGCGATGAATATTTTGTTTAACAAAACAGATTTATCTTTTTCAAATATTGACTTATTTTTAGGAGGGGATTTACAAAATCAAATAGCAGCTTCTTGTTATAGTTTTGATAATTATAGTGCACCTTTTTTAGGACTTTATAGTGCTTGTGCTACAAGTATTGAAGAGTTAATAATAGCGTCTAATTTTATTGATTCTAATTCTATAAAAAGGGCTATATGTAATGTTTCTTCACATAATTTAGCTTCTGAAAAACAGTATAGAAATCCTATAGAATATGGAGCTTTAAAACCTAATACAGCAACGTTTACTTCAACTGGAGCTACTAGTGTTTTATTAAGTGGAGATAAAAAAGGTGTTAAGGTAAGCGCTGGAACAATTGGAAGTATTTATAATTTTAATCAAAAAGATCCTAATCATATGGGAGCTGCGATGGCTTATGCTGCTGCTGAAACAATTTATGAACATTTAAAAGAAACAAATACTAGTGTAAGTGATTATGATCTTATATTAACTGGAGATTTAGGTTTATATGGTAGTGCAATTCTTAGAGATTATATGTTAGATAAATATAAGATAAAACTTGATAATCATAATGATTGTGGAATAATGCTTTATGATATAAGAAAAGAGCCTGATATATCGGCTGGAGGATCAGGTCCAGTTTGTAGTGCTTTAGTTAATTTTAGTTATATTTTTTCACTCCTTAAGAAAAAAGAGATAGCAAGGGTTATGCTTGTTGCAACAGGTGCTTTATTTAATCCTACGTTTTTATATCAAAAACATCCAATTTTAGGAATTAGTCATGCTGTAACATTAGAGG
>CAKORS010000064.1 GCA_934101605.1 uncultured Bacilli bacterium | reverse complement strand
ATCTAATATCTGCGTGTGAAGGTCAGACAGTAATAATTGATGAGTTGGATACTGGAATACATGATTTACTAGTAAAAAACTTGTTAGAATGTATTGCGAGATATGTTAAAGGTCAACTAATTATTACTACACACAATACAATGCTAATAGATTCATCAATACCATCTGAAAATATTTATATTTTTAATGCAAATAGTAAAGCTGAAAAAGAACTAATTGCAATAACTGACTTCGAAGGAAGAATTCATAAAAATAATAGTCCGAGAAAAAGATATCTTAATGGAGTATATGGTGGAATACCTATGTTTACTGATATAGATTTTGAGGAATTAATAGAAAATTTAAAATAAAGGATAAATGATTAATGAAGTCGTTAAATTATACAAAAGCAGTTGTAATTGTTCATGGCAAGTCTGAAAAACAAATTTGTCAATATATAAAAAATAAACTTAGATTAAAAATGGAAATATATAGTGATAAAAATGGTGAAAAAGCAATACAAATAACTAGTTTAAAAAATACACTTAATAATAAGATTTTTAAATCATTTAAGAATTTTATTAAAACATATGAAGATATTAAATTAACTAATGACGAAAAAAATATAGACGATGAATTTAAAATATTCATTATTATGGATACTGATGATTGCACTGAAAAACAAAAAAAAGATTTTATTAATAAGGAAATATTTAAGGAACATTGGGCATATAAATATATTGTGCCTATATATAACATTCCAGAACTTGAATCAGTTTTAGAAATGGCAAAAATTCCGTTTACAAAAACAGGAGATAAAAGAAAAAAAGAATATATTAAATTATTTCCAACTGATCCAAGATATGAGAAAACTGATGAAATTCAGATTAAAGAATTACTAAATACTTTAAAAAAACAAAATAATACTAATTTAAATGAGTTTTTAGATTTTTGTCTAAAATCATCTAATTAATATACTTACAATACTTGATACTTTTACCTCAATAATGACATTAATATTGCCTATTTGGATTTCAATAATTTTATTGTTAATAGTTGTTATAATTAAGTTAATGAATCAAATGGAGGAAAATATTATAAAAAATAATAGTGGTGTAAAAAACTGCGGTGTATGTAGGCAACCAAATTATTTATTATTGATGGTGTATTAAGTTTGTATAGATGCGCAGTTTGAGGTGCAAATCCTCAGCCTACACCTAATATTTGTTAAATAATAAAATATATGATATAATTTTAGTAGGAGGTAGATATTTATGGATAATAAGTCGTCAGAAAGAGTAATGTTAGAAAGAGCAATAGAATCTGGAAAAGGAACTTTAAGATTATTTAGTGCATTTATTGAAGAAACTGTTTTAAAAGGGAAATCAATTAGTAAAATAGCAAATAGTACATATTTAGTTGCATTAAGTGAGTTAGCAAAGTCATATGCAAGTTTTGATTCTACAAGTGCTATAAATCAATTAGATAATTTCTTTGCTTTAGTTACAACTGTTTCAAGAGTTCAAAGCGGTATGCTTATGGAAGGAATAATTGATAAAGAATATAATTATACATATGGTCAAACTATTATAGAAAATTCAAAACCAATGAATAATTATCCTGGTGCAGTAGAAGATCATAATCAACAACTTTTAAGATTAAACCAACAACATGAAATAGATTTAGCATCATGTAAAAAGCAAATATATCCTGAATCATTGTTGAAATCAAAACGTGAGGCACCATTTGTTGCTAAAGATGGAGCAGAATATCCAACCATATTAGATTATGTAGCATATGTAACTAAATTACAAGAAGAGATGGAAAAGACATCTTCTGGTCCAAAAAAATAGAAAAAGACAAAACTAGGTCATAAACTCCTAGAATTGTCGAGAGTGTAAAAAACTTTGTGTAAAGTTACCAATCCATGGTAATAAAGATATTTGAGATTGATTATATCAGTCTCTT
>CAKORS010000063.1 GCA_934101605.1 uncultured Bacilli bacterium | reverse complement strand
ATGCAGTAGTGTCTGGCCCATCATTTGCTAAAGATATGGCTACAAATTCACCTATAGGGCTTTCTTTAGCAGCTAAAGATAAAGAAACAAGAAAACTAGTAAGGAAACTTTTAGAAAATGATACTTTAAAATTAAGAGATTCTAAAGATATGCTTGGAATAGAAATATGTGGTGCTATAAAAAATGTTATAGCAATTGCATCAGGAATGATATATGGAATGAATTATTCTGACTCTACAAAAGCTATGTTTATAACAGAATCATTACATGATATAAAAGAGCTTATTTTTTCACTTGGAGGAACAAAGAAAACAATTCTTTCCTTCGCAGGTTTTGGAGATATACTACTAACTTGCACCAGTGAAAATAGTAGAAACTTTACTCTAGGTTATTTAATTGGTAATAAAAAATCTAAAAAAGAAATTGAAGATTATATGAATAATACTACAATTGAAGGATTATATACATTAAAATCAATTTATAAACTAATAAATAATAAAAAAGTAAAAATACCTATTATAGATCTTATATATGATATAATATATAAGAATAAAAACCCAGAAGAATTAATTACATTCTTAATTAAGAAAAAATGATATTGTTAAAGATAACAAAATTTTATATACTATAAATGAAGGTGATAAAATGGAACAACGATTCAGTATAATAGAAAGATATGGAGATAACTTTACTACAAAAGAATATATTACAAACCCAGCGATAGGAAGAGAAGAAGAAATAAAAAAACTATGCTTGGTATTACTAACTCCAGATAAATCAGCAATTCTAACAGGAAAACCAGGTATTGGTAAAACAGCTATAGTAGAAGGATTAGCATATTTAATTCAAAGAAACGAAGTTCCTGAAGCATTAAAAGGATATACTATTGTTAAAATAGATACTCAATCATTAATGGGAGTTGTAAAAGAAACAGGAGATTCTAGAATTCAAACTTTAGTGGATGAAATAAAAGAAAGAGAAAAGTTTATACTATTTATAGATGAAATACATACTTTAATTAATTCTAATAGTGAAAGTTCTCTAGACTTTGCCAATATGTTTAAAACAGGTTTAGGAAGAGGAGATATTAAAGTAATCGGTGCTACAACAAGTGATGAATATGAAAAATATATTTTAAGAGATAAAGCTTTCACTAGACGTTTTCAAAGAATAGATGTTAAAGAACCTACTGAAGAAGAAACAGTAAAAATTCTTATGGGTTCATTAAAAAAAATAGAAAAGAAAACAAATGCTAAAATGGCATATACACCTTTCTTACAAGAAAAGATTATGGCATTTATAGTAGACATAAATAAAGAATTTAATAGGGTATATGAAACAGCAGGTAGATATCCAGATGTAGCTTTAGCAATGCTTTCTCAAGCTTTTTCAGAAGCAATATTTAATAATGAACACGTGGTAACAATTGAACACATAGAAAAAGCAATAGCAAATTCCAAGGCTATTTATCCAGATGTAATAAAAAAATATCTACCAAAACTACATGAAGAATTCAAAGTATTATTTGAAAAAGAAGCAGAACTAAAAAAAGATTTTAAATATGAAGATTAAAATAAAAAAGCCCTTTACAAAAGGCTTTTTTTAATATTAAACTATTTATAATTTTCAGCTTTAACTTCCATATAACTTCTTGGATGATTACAAACAGGACAAACATCTAAAGCATCTTTACCAACATATACATGACCACAATTACGACAAACCCAAATCTTATCTTCATCTTTGTGGAAAACTTTATCATTTTTAATATTATTAAGTAAAGTTAGATATCTTTCTTCATGTTCCTTTTCAATTTTTGCTACTTCAGAGAAAAGATAAGCAAGTCTTTCAAATCCTTCTTCTTTAGCAGTTTCAGCAAATTTCTTATACATACTAGTCCATTCATAGTTTTCACCATTTGCAGCATCAACTAAATTATCTATAGTATCAGGAATATTTCCACCATGTAATTCTTTAAACCACATTTT
>CAKORS010000062.1 GCA_934101605.1 uncultured Bacilli bacterium | reverse complement strand
ACTATTGTTGCGCTTCCCCTTCTATTTAGTTTCATTTTCTTTCCTCCTTATCCTATACATCAATTATATATATATATTATCAAGTATTTTTTATTAATTCAACCTGTAAATTTACATAAAAAAAGAGTAATAATTACTCTTAATATGTTTTTCTTATTCTTATTCTTGCAGTACTTCTTTTAAATTTTCTATGTGTTGTTCTTATATTATTATTTTTATTTGCATTACTATTATTTAACATTTCTTCGTAGGCTGATGCATCATATACTAATATGTGATCATATTTACCTATTAATACTATATTTTTATCAATATTTAGTGATTCTAAAAAATCTGCATTTATGATAATTCTACGTTGTTTGTCAACTCTTGAAGTTATAGCTATTTTATTGTGAACTTCATCTTTTTCGTGGAAGTTGTGATATTTTTCTTGTTTTTTAAGATAAGTTTCATATGGATATATTTCCATGTATTCTTTATGTGGTGTTGCTTCTATTACAACAGTGTCTCCTTCTTCTATACTACGTATTCCTACCAAGGCCATTCTTCCCTTATTATCTAATTTTGTTTTACCAAAACTTATAATTGGTGTAAATTCTTTGTTCATATTAAACCTCCCTTAATACGTGCAGATTATATCATAAAAATCTTTATTTGTCAAAAAAAGAGTATTTCTACTCTTCCATATTATGATATACATCTTGAACATCATCTAAATCTTCTAAAGTTTCTATTAATGAATATATTTTTTCTTTTTTATCATCATCAAGTGCTATTGTATTATCTGGTATATATCTTACTTCATTCATTATAAGATCTGTTATTCCTTCTTGTTCTAATGCCTTGTTCATATTTATAAAGTTTTCTTGTGTTGTGTAAATTTCATATGAATCTTCATTTGATATAAAATCTAATGCATCATTTTCAAGTGCTATTGTCATTATTTTATCTTCATCATATGTATTTGGTACTATGATAATTCCTTTTTTTTGGAACATATATGAAACAGAACCATCTGTTCCTAAATTACCACCACGTTTTGAAAATGTTGATCTTACTTCTCCTGCTGTTCTATTTTTATTATCCGTTAAGCAGTCAACCATTATTGCTATTCCATTAGGACCATAACCTTCATATCTTATATTTTCATAGTTTTCACTATTAGCATTTGAACTTGCTTTATTAATAGCAGCTTCTATTCTGTCTTTTGGCATATTGGCAGCTTTTGCTTTATCTACTACCATTCTAAGATTTGGATTATTTTCAAGGTTTGTGTCCCCCTGTTTTGCTGCTACATATATTTCTTTTGCAAGTTTTTGAAATACTTTACTTCTAGCAGCATCTATTTCACCTTTTTTTCTTTTTATTGTTGCCCATTTTGAATGTCCACTCATAAAATCCTCCCTAACTTAAAAATTCAATTAGCATAGGTCCTAGTATAAGTAAGAGTAATAATGGTATAAAAAATATAACAGATACTACACTTATTTTTACTGGAATTTTGCTTATTTTTGCTTTTGATTCTAAGACTTTTTTGTCTTTTATATATTCTATACCAGAATATATATTATTTACAATATTATTTCCAAATATATTAGATTCTTTTATACTTAATATTATATTATTAATACTATCAGATGGTATTCGTTTTCTTATATCATCTAATGCTTCATTTAAATTTTTACCAAAATTTACATCTTTTAATAATTTTTTAAATTCTACTGATAATTCCGAATCTATATTATTTGTAGTTATTTCTATAGCAGTTTTTATATTTCTTCCTGCTTCTAAAGATAAGACAAATACTTTAAAGAAATATAAAGCATCTTTTTCTAGTATTTCTTGTCTTTTTTTAATTTTAGGATCTAGTGTTATTTTAAAGAACAAATTATAAAATAAAAATGTTATAACTGGTGCATAAAGATAACCAAAATCCAAGAAATATAATAACATAAAAAATATAAAAATAGAAGATATTAATCTAATATTTAGTAATTCTATAGGATTATGTTTATAATTAGTTCC
>CAKORS010000061.1 GCA_934101605.1 uncultured Bacilli bacterium | reverse complement strand
ATATTAACCCATTCATCACTATTAACACCCTCAACTATAATTTTATTATCTTTATCATACATATAATAATTATTAGCGCTTTTAATATCAATTTTAGGCATACATAAAGAATATATAGTTCCAGCTATATTAAACAAAACAAATAATCCAAACAAAATAAAGAATAATTTTAATATATTTTTTGCCCATTTCATTTGTTTTATCACCTTTTTTCATCATTAGTATGAAAAAAACTAAAAAAAATATGTAAAAAAATTAAAATACATGTTATACTTATGACGTTTCCGAAAGGAGTTATTATGAAGAAGTTAAACATTGCTTTAAAAATAAACGATTATAAAATTAATACAACAGGTTATATTAACAAAAATATAATAAGTTTTAAAGATGATAAAAAAGAAAATACTGAAATGATATATGATTTAAATAAAGATATCTTAATAAGAGATAATAAAGAAATAACTATAAAAATGTATTTTAATAAAGAAACAGATAATATTGAATATACATTAAAAGAACATGATAAGAAGTTTTTTCAAAATTTAGAGAAAATTAAGTTGCTAAAAGATGAAACTAATATTATAATTAGTTATCGAATAGAGGAATCTTTATTTAATTTATCTTTACATTATGAAGAGGTGAAATAATGAAAAAAGAATTACAAGAAATTATTTTTAATACTATTAAAGATTTAGGATATAAAGTTGATAGTATAAATATATCAGTATCATCAAGACCTGACTTATGTGACTTTCAATGTAACGATTTATTTAAACTTTCAAAAATAAATAACAAGAATATAGAAGAATTAAGTTCTGAAATAATAGATAAATTAAAAACATTTAGTAAATATAATTATTACTTTAAAAATGTAGAATTTGTAAAACCTGGATTTTTAAACATATCTATTAGTGATGAATATATTACAGATAATATAAAACATATGATAAAAAGTGATAAATTTGGAATAGATTTATCAAACGATAAAGAAACTTATGTATTAGATTACGGAGGACCAAATGTAGCTAAACCTCTTCATGTAGGACATATGAGAACAGCTATAGTAGGAGAATCAATTAAAAGAATCATTGAATACAAAGGAAATAAAACAATTAGTGATGTTCACCTTGGGGACTATGGGCTTCAAATAGGAGAAGTTATATATGGAATTTTAGAAGAAAACAAAAATCTAGAAGATATAGATATTAAATATTTAGATTATATATATCCATATATGAGTTCAAGAGTAAAAGAAGATGAAAACTTAAAAGAAAAATGTGCAACAATCACTAAAGAACTACAAGATGGTAATGAAGAATATAAAAAATTGTGGAAAAAAATAATGGAAGTATCAGTAAATGATATAAAAAGAAACTATGAGTTCTTAGATGTTCATTTTGACTATTGGTATGGTGAAAGTGATGCATATAATTATTTAGATGAAACAGAAAAAATTCTAAATAACAAGAAACTTCTAATACCAAGTGAAGGTGCAATAGTAGTAGAAGTAAAAGAAGCAGATGATAAAAAGGAAATACCTCCATTTATATTTAGAAAAAGTAATGGTGCATATTTATATGAATCAACAGATTTAGCAACAATATTACAAAGAAAAAAAGACTTTAATCCTGATCATATATTATACGTAGTAGATAACAGACAAGAACTTCATTTTGAAAGAGTATTTAGAACATCTGAAAAAGCTGGTATTTATCCAATTGAAAATTTAGAATTTTTAGGTTATGGAACAGTAAATGGAACAGATGGAAAACCATACAAAACAAGAAGTGGAAAAACACCAAAACTAGAAGGTTTATTTGAGGATGTAAAAGAATTATTCATATCAAAAAAAGAATCAAATAAAAATATGAAAGAAGAAGATTTAAACAAAATAGTAAATTCCATTCTAAAATTTGCAGATTTGCAAAATTCAAGAGAAAAAGACTATATATTTGATATCAATAAATTCTCTGATGTAGTAGGAAAAACAGGACCATATATCTTATATACTTATCTAAGACTTAATAAAATTACAAAAGAAAGAACTATAGATATAGAAAAATTAACAAATACAATATATAATGAATACGATCGCAACTTAAGATTAAAACTATTAGAGATAAATAATTATGTTAACAAAGCATATGAGTTACGTATGCCATCATTTATCGCAGATTTTGTTTATGATATTTGTGTATTAGCAAACACATTTTATGAACATAATCATATAAATAATTTAAATGATGAGATAAAATCTAATGATTGGTTGAATATATTAAATTTAACTGAGAATGTTATAAAAGATATGTTAAAATTATTAGGTATATCTATAC
>CAKORS010000060.1 GCA_934101605.1 uncultured Bacilli bacterium | reverse complement strand
GGTTCTTATGATGATGAACCAGCAACAGTTAATTTAATGCACGAATATATGAAAGAAAATGGTTATGAATTAGATATAACTGATGAGAGATACCATCACGAAATATATTTAAGTGATCCAAGAAAATGTGACGTTAATAAATTAAAAACAGTCATAAGACATCCAATAAAAAAGATTAAATAATAATTCAAATTACAATTTATGGAGTTGATAATAAATGAATAAAGAATTATTATTATCTAATATAGGTAAAATTCATACTACCAAAATGGGTATTGATAGAATTAAGAGAAATCTTAAATTAGATACTAATGATGTAGTTAATTATTGTAAAAATAAAGTATTAGATAAAGATTGTAATATATAAACAAGGCAAGAACTGGTATTGTGAAATTGATAATATAAAGATAACTATTAACTCATATAGTTATACAATTATTACAGCACATACTATTAAATAAATTAGAATTTAATAATTTAAAAAATTTCATTAAAAATTATTTACATACTCAATAAAATATATAAGATTAATGTATAATTTTTAGTTTAAAAAAAGTCTAGTTTAATTAATTTTCTAGACTTTTTCCTTTGTATTCAGAATTAATTATTTCGATCATTTCTTCTGGACTTTCTTTACAATTATTTGATAGCCATTTTTTTATAATAGCCGTCATACCAGCTTTAAAAAATTCAATATGATAATTCATATTTTTAGTAGATCCATAGTATTTAATCATATCTGATTCTTCTAAATGATTATCATAATAACTCATGAAATCAAAGTTTAATTTGAACATTGTTTTATAATATATTTGGTTTTCTTTTATATGAGTAAACAATTTTAAATAGTCGTAAGAATGCTTATGTTTTATAGCTTCTTCTTTATAAAGATCTAATAAATCTTGAAACATTTCTTCTTTTACTTTGTCTGCTAAATCATATATATCAATATAATTAACATAGAATGTTGAACGATTTATACCAGCTTTTTTAACTAAATCAGTAATATTAATTTCACTAATTTCTTTAGTTTGAAGTAATTCAATAAATGCTTTTTTAATTCTCTTCTTTGATTCTTTTTTCCTTTTATTATTTGCTACGTTCATAATATATCTCCATTATTTAGACACTTTTAATTAACCTGTTGCTTGAATTAGACAACTGTCTATATTATAATTTGATTGTATTAAAAAGACAAGTGTCTTTTGATTGGAGGTGACTATGTGGCTGAATCAAAATTAGTAAAAGTTAATCAAAAAATTGCTGATACAGTTGTTGAAGGGTATAAAAAAGTTGAAAATACAGTAGTCAAAGGTTATAAAAAAATAGAAGATTCTGTTGTAAATGGTTATACTAAAATTGAAGACAAGTTTGTAAAAGAATATTTAACTCATGATGGTGAGACTGTAACAGAAGCTAAAGAAAGACTAAAAAAAGAACAAGAACAATTGAAAAATAAATAAGGAGGAAATTATGAAGAAAGAAACATTATTAGAAATTGTACTAGGAACTATTGGAGGATTAATTTTTGCTATCGGAATGTGTATGGGACTTATTCCAGAATGGAATATGTTAAAAGAAGGAATTATTGTAGGAGTAATAGGATTTATTATTTTACTTTGTATCATTCCTATATATAGTCATCCTAAAACTAAAACAAATAAGAAGATAGACTGGGGAATTATAGCAACATGGATAATTGGTGTTATCGGAGCTTTAGTAATGGGATATGGAATGAGTAAAGTTATGGTAGGAGAAGCTACAAAGTCAGATATGATAATTGGAATAATTACAGGTATAGTTGGTTTAATAATCTGTGTATTAAATTATCCTATTTATTCTTATATAAAAGGTAATAAGTAAGAAAAATTAGGAATTTATTTCCTAATTTTTTTAAAGGTAGTTAAAACATGAAAAAACTTTTATATCCGAAAGATCATATCTTATTAATTGGTTTATTAACTATAATATCTTCACTAATATATCTTATTTTCTTTAATGGCTTTGGTACAAGTATATCTTATGTTTTATACTTGATTATGACTTATTTTCTTATTGTAATATGTATAAGAATATATAATATGATTAAAACTAAAATTAACAAATTTATAGATAATAATAAATATTTAAGTAAATTTAAAAACGATCACAAATTAAGATATAAAATATCTTTATTTACATCTTTAATACTTAATATAGTGTACGCTATGTTTAAGTTAATATTTGGTATAGTCTTCAAATCATTTTGGTTTATATCATTTGCTTTATATTATTTTTTATTAATTATACTTCGCTCTAATATAGCAAGAGAAGAATTAAATGTTAAAACCACTTTAAAAGAAGAATTTATAAAATATAGAAAAACAGGAATTATACTTTTATTTACTAATGTAATACTTACAATAATTATTTTAATTATAGTAAACCAAAAAATAATGAATATTTATCCTGATTGGATGGCAATTACTGTAGCAGTTTATACATTTTATTTATTGTTTAATTCAATTTTTAGTTTAATAAAATATCGTCAATATAAAAGTCCATTAATATCATCATCAAAAGTTATAAATGTTGTTACAAGTTTAGTTTCTTTGATATCGTTAGAAATAATTCTCATACCAACATTTGGTAATGGTGAGATCAATTTTTTTGAAATAATGATAATGGCAACCGGTGGAGGAATAGCCTTAATTATCATAATTATAAGTTTTTATATTATT
>CAKORS010000059.1 GCA_934101605.1 uncultured Bacilli bacterium | reverse complement strand
GATAAAGAATGGTAATTTGAGAATGGTTGAAAAAACTAATATTGCTTATGTAGAACCACATAGAGTATTCATCAAAGATAAGTTATATTTATTCTTCAATGAACACGAATATTTTTACATAGGTAATTTAGCAAATAAATATCCACTCTCAAAGTTAAGAGATTTTATCAATGGTAACTAATACTAGAAGTTTTCTTTTTATCAGCAAGTATGACAAGTGAATAATAAGATGAATTTTTAAGTGTTAGTTAGCAAAAGGCTTTCTAGCACTTTTATGTTTTTTGGGAGGTTTCAGATGGAGAATTTAGACAATCCATTTTCAGAAGAAAAGAAAATCGCAGGTATTTATATTAGGGTAAGTACCGAAGATCAAGCAAGGGAAGGTTTTAGTTTAGGAGAGCAAGAAGAAAAATTAAGACAATTATGCAAATACAAAGGATTTGAGATATTTAAAGTTTATAAAGACGCAGGTATTTCTGCTAAAGATATGAAGAACAGACCAGCATTTCAAACAATGCTAGAAGATATGAAAAATGGGTTAATTAACTATATTGTAGCTTATAAATTAGACAGAGTTACAAGGTCTGTTCGTGATTTAGAGGTTTTAATTAGTACTCTTGAAAAATACCATTGCTATTTAATTTGCGATAGAGATGATGTAAATACCTCAACTGCAAATGGTCGTTTCTTTGTTAGAATGTTAACAGTTTTATCACAATTAGAAATTGAAATAGTATCAGAAAGAACAAAGTTTGGATTAAATGGTGCAATTAAAGCTGGTCATATTCCTGGAAAATGTCCTATAGGTTATTATAGAGATAAAGATAAAACATTGAAAATTGATAATACTACTAAAGATGTAGTTGTTAGAATATTTGAAATGTATTTAGAAGGTAAAAGTTATCAAACAATTGCCAATATTTTAAATAAAGAAAAAGTTTTATATCCAGAAGTAAAACATTGGATTGATTCCTCTATTAACAGAATTATAAATAATAAAATATATATGGGCGATTATGAAAGATACAAATATGATAATGACAGAGAAACAGAATTATTTATGGATGTTGTACCTCCTATTATAACAAGAGCTATGTGGGAAGAAGTTCAAAAACAAAAAGAAACAAATCAAAGAGCATATTGTAGAAATAGAGTTTATATATTCTTTCAAAAACTGGTGTGTCCTACTTGTGGTCAAATAATGACTTGTAAAGGAACTGGTGGAAAAAAATCTAAATATATGTATTATTTCTGCGATACTTGTAAGTTGTATTATAACGAAGATGAAATAGAAAATTGTTTAATAGATTATATTTTAGACTTAGTAGAATATGATTTTCATGTTAAAAAATATTTTTACCCTATACTTGCTGAAAAGAAAGATGATGAAAGTAAGAAAATTGACGAAGAAATAAAGAAACTTCTTCAACAGAAAGACAGACTAAAAAAAGCATATATGAATGGAATTTTAGAGATGGAAGATTTCTCTGAAGATTACAAACTAATAGAAGAAAAATTATCTATATTAGAAAATAAAAGAATTGATGCACTTGATTTTGATAAAGAAAACTATAATCCACAACACTTAATGGCTCAAAGAGATATTGAAAGAGAAAAACTAACTGAACATGAAATGTATAAAGATGTTTTATTAAAACTTTGGACCATGAAAAGTAAAGATGAAAAACAAAGCTTTATTTCAAAATTCATAGATAATGCTACATTAAAGAAAAATAAAGACGGAAGTTTTGATATAGAAAAAGTAAATTTTAGAAGTAGCTTTATTGAACAGATAGACAAGCTATATGATAAAGGAATTGTTGATGTTCCTACTATGATAGAACGAGATGGAAAACTTGAAGATGGAAAACTTGAAGATGCTAAAGTTAGTGTAAATATGAATAAAGAACAATTAGAGGATTATATAGGAACATTGAAAAAAGAATTAGATATTAACTATATGGATTTGGGAGAATATTACTTCCATGATGATAAGATTGACGAAAATTATGATACTAAAACAGAAGTTGCAAAGATTAGAAACAGAGCTGTAGAATTTAAGATTAAGAAAAATCAAAAGATTATAAGATTTGTAGCAATAAAACAATTTAAAAACTTCTTGGCAAAACCAGAAGGAAAATTACGCTTGGGTGTTGTTACCAACATTACTTCGAAGAAAAAGCATAAATAATTGTTGCAAGAATGCTCATGATATTTTCTCTGCAACAATTAAATTAACGTGGCACGTTTGGTTTTTACTTTAGTAAAAATGAAAGTAGCGATAGTTAATTTATGCCTCGCAGAGCCCCCGAGTTATGATAGTATGTCATAACTCATAGGGGAGAACGCTTTAGTTAAGTACACTAAAATGTTCTCCCCATAAAATAGCTTGTTTAAGCTGTTTTTCTTTTATCTAACATTTTTTCAATTACCATTGTCATATTCTCAAGACTAACTGGAAAAGAAATTATGCCGACACCTCTGTAATATATGTCTATTTCTTGAACTTTTTTATCATCTATTTTTTCTGCTTGATGAATTAGTATCTTTTCTATCAATTCATTTAAAATTTCTGGCGTTAGTTCAGTTATTTCAGTATATTTTTTTACATTAGATATAAATTGTGTTATATCGGTATCTTTCTTTTCAGTATTTTCAATATCTTTTGACAATTGTTCAATCTTTGCTTTTAATTCTTTTTGTTCGTTATCATAATTAAAAGATAAGTTTCTAAATCTATCATCTGTAATCTTTCCAGATACATTATCTTCGTAAATATGCATAAATAAATTGTCAATTTCTATTACTCTTTTCTTTGCTTGTTCAAGTTCTTTCTTGTTTTTAGAAATATGCTTTAACTCATC
>CAKORS010000058.1 GCA_934101605.1 uncultured Bacilli bacterium | reverse complement strand
ATTCATTTATTGGAGCTATAACTAGGGTTAAGAAATTTGGTAGTAGACTATATAGATTATGTATTATTACGCTTAGTATTAATATAAATATAGAGTTTAATATTATTTTTTTCAAAAAAATCACCTATTAATATTATGTATTTTATTGTATAATATATGTATGTAATTTCAGGTGATATTATGGATAATAAGATTGTTGATGAAGTAAGGAAAGCTAATAATATAGTAGATGTAATATCAGGATATATTCCACTTGTAAAAAAGGGTAAAAATTATTTTGGAGTATGTCCTTTTCATGATGATACAAATCCTTCGATGAGTGTTTCAGAAGAAAAACAAATTTATAAATGTTTTTCTTGTGGTGCTAGTGGTAATGTTTTTAATTTTGTTATGGATTATGAAAATGTTGATTTTAAGGAAGCTTTAAGAATTCTTGGTGTAAAGGCTGGTATAGCTGTTAATGGGGTTAAGACTAAGGTTTCTAAGGATGATAGATATATAAAGATGTATGATATAGCTTTAAAATTATATCAAAATAATATTAATACTGATTTAGGAAAAGAAGCTTTAGATTATTTAAATAATAGGGGTATAGATAATGAACTAATAAAACATTTTAAGATTGGGCTTTCTTTACTTAATAAAAATAGTCTTACTGATATTTTATTAAAGAAAGATTATACAAAAAAAGAGATAGAGGATTTAGGACTTGGTAATGGTGTTAATGATTTATTTATTAATCGTATTATGTTTCCTTTATTCAATTTAAATGGTGAGGTAGTTGGATTTAGTGGTAGAATATATAATTCTCGTAGTGATTCTAAGTATATAAATACTAAAGAGACTAAGATATTTAAGAAGGGTGAATTATTATATAATTATCATAATGCTAAAGAGTATATTAGAAAAGAAAAGTGCCTTATTTTAGTTGAAGGGTTTATGGATGTTATAAGACTTTATTCTATTGGAGTATATAATGTTGTAGCTTTAATGGGAACTGCTTTAACTAATAGTCAAATTACTTTAATTAAAAGAGCTAGTAATAATGTTATTTTAAATTTAGATGGTGATGGTGCTGGAAGAAAGGCTATGTTTAATAATGGTAGTTTACTTGAAGAGGTTAATTTAAATGTTAAGGTTGTTTTACTTAAAGATAATTTAGATCCTGATGAGTATATTTTAAAATATGGAAAAGATAGTTATTTAAGTCTTTTAAATAATCCTTATGTTTATACTGATTTTAAGATTAATTATTTAAAAGAAGGTGAAGATTTAAGTTCTTTAGAGGGAAAAGCAAGTTATATTAATAGTGTTTTAGAGTATGTAAATAAAGAGGAAGATTCGATAAAACAAGAGTTAATGATAGATAAAATAGCTAAGGAATTTAATATTGATGAAGAAATTTTAAGAAAAAAGTTGCAAAATATGCCAAAATATAGTAAAATTGAAGCGTTAAAAAAAGAACCAAGTGATGTTGTAGTTTCTTCTTGTGAGAAATATAATAAAGCTAGTTTAATGATTTTATATTGTATTTTGAATAGTTATGATGCTTTAAAAATATATAAACGTAAGTTAAACTATTTACCGGAAGCTAATGCAAGATATTTAGCTAATGATATTATTTATTATTATGAGATGCATGGCTCTTTAGTTTTAGCGGATTTTATTACTACATTAAATGATAAAAAGGAACTTAAAATGCTTTTTAATAAAGTAATGGAAATGGAAAAGTTTAATGTTGATCCTTTGCTTATTAATGAATATATAAGTGCTATTGATGGGTATAATAAGAACCAGGAGATAAAGAGGTTAAAAGAAAAGATGAAGAATGAACCTGATATGGCTAAAAAGGCTTTAATAGGAGAAGAGATTAGAAAAGTGAAAATGGGAGTGGAAGCTTAAATGATTAATGAAATTAAAACATTTGAAGAAAGAAAAGAAACTTTAATTAACTTAGCAACAAAGAATGGTAATCAAATAACATTTGAAGAAATGGCAGAGCAATTAAAAGGTTTAGAGGTTGATGCTGATGCACTTGATGAACTTTATAATTCTTTAGTTTCGAATGGAATAGAAATTATTGGACAGGATGGAGAAACAGAAGATGATGATGACGATGTATCTGGTGGAGATTTACTTGATGATGTGGCTTCTAATAAAGATATAAAGATTAATGATCCTGTTAGAATGTATTTAAAAGAAATAGGTAGAATAAATCTTTTAACTCCTGATGAAGAGTATGAATATGCTATGCAAGTTGAAGAAGGAAATGAAGATGCAAAAAGAATTCTTGCAGAGTGTAATTTACGTTTGGTTGTATCTATTGCTAAAAGATATGTTGGACGTGGTATGGCTTTACTTGATTTAATTCAAGAAGGTAATATAGGTCTTATGAAAGCTGTTGAAAAGTTTAATCCTGAGAAAGGTTATAAGTTTTCAACTTATGCTACATGGTGGATTAGACAAGCAATTACTCGTGCTATAGCTGATCAAGCAAGAACTATAAGAGTTCCTGTTCATATGGTTGAAACTATTAATAAACTTGCAAGAGTTCAAAGACAACTTACTCAAGAATTAAATAGAGAACCTACTGAACAAGAACTTGCTAAAAAACTTAATATAACTGAAGAGAAGGTTAGAGAAGTTATGAAAATTTCTCAAGAACCTGTATCACTTGAAACTCCAATTGGAGAAGAAGATGATTCACATTTAGGAGATTTTGTTCCTGATGAGAGAACTATGTCACCTGAAGAGTATGCTACTAGTGAGTTATTAAAAGAAGAGTTAGATAGTGTTTTACTTACTCTTACTGAAAGAGAAGAAAAAGTGTTAAAACTAAGATTTGGTTTAGAAGATGGACAATGTAGAACATTGGAAGAAGTTGGACAAATATTTGGAGTAACAAGAGAAAGAATAAGACAAATTGAAGCTAAAGCTCTTCGTAAAATGAGACATCCTTCAAGAAGTAAAAAATTAAAGGATTTCTTAACTGATTAATGAATATATCTAAGAGACTTAAAGCC
>CAKORS010000057.1 GCA_934101605.1 uncultured Bacilli bacterium | reverse complement strand
GGACCCTTAGCTCAGTTGGTTAGAGCATCCGGCTCATAACCGGGCGGTCGTAGGTTCGAGTCCTACAGGGTCCACCATTTTTTTGCGGGTATGGCGGAATTGGCAGACGCACTAGACTTAGGATCTAGCGGAGTGATCCATGGGGGTTCAAGTCCCTTTACCCGCACCAGATTGATACTAAACTCGAACTTTTCGAGATAATATAAAACGCACTTTTATTGAGTGCGTTTTATATTGTTTGTATAAATTAAAAAAATTTACAAACTGTTATAAAACTATAGGAAAAATTTATAGTCTAATTATTAAAATTAATAATATCATATAATATATGAATAAGATCGATAGATTAAAGGAAATAGATATAGAAAATTTTGTTTGGTTTATATATATTGGTATTATATTTCTTAGTTGGTATGCTAATAGTAAAGAAAAGAAATTTATATTATATGATGACTTAAAAAGTAGGGATCAGTATCGTGAAATTATGATATTTATTTTTATAGTTTTATGTATTATTTATTATTATTTTATGAAAAGTGGTTATGAAGATTATTTAGAACTTAAGTGTTTTAACTGGGATAAGAGAAAAACTTTAAGATATGCGTCTTTTATTGGATCTTTACTTGTTTTTATAAGTGGAATTATATTTTTAGTTATTATATTTTTAGATCAAGATATAGATACTGAAATAGCATTTAACTGATGACTTTTTTTAGTGTTAATAGTATAATTTATATGAGGTATTTATATGGATGATAAAAAAGGAATTATTGGTTCTTTTCTTATAGGACTTATAGTAGTATTATTTTTGACATTATTATATTTATATTCTGATATATTTTTATCTGTATTAGTTTGTTTTATTGTTATTTTTTCATATTTGGGTTATAAGTTATTTAAGGGTATTAATGGTTATAAAGAGTATTTCTATATTTTTGATATTTCTTTTTTGTTAATGTTTTTATTATTTTTTATTTTTATTCCTATATGTATTTTATATAAAAATGATATTATTATTGATTATAATAACTTTATTTCAGTTTATAATTATTCTTTTAAAGAAGATATAATGTTTAATTTAGTTATTGGTTTTGTATCTTTTATTGTTGGTTATTTTATTTGTTTTATAAGAATTAAAAAAGATATAGCAAATAGTGGAGATTTATATGATAAAAATTTAGAGGATGTTAGAGAAGAATTTTTATCTTGTGAATATATAGAAAAAAATGATAATAATGTTTTAGATTTAGATAGTTTGAAGAGTAGTTTTATTATTAAAGAGATTGATGGGAAATATTATTATGTTAAAAAATTTGATAATGAGTTTTTTAAATATTTTATATTAGTATTAAAAACTTTATTTATTGTTATAGTTATTGTTTTATTAGCAATTTTATTATTAGGGTTGTAAATTCAATTATTTTTTGTTAAAATACTTTTAGAAATGCGTTTGATAAGAAAGTAGTAATAAGATAATTATTTTTTAGAGAAAAAGTGGTTGGTGAAAACTTTTAAAGTAATTCTTATGAATTCACTCTTTAGCATAATTGGGTTACTCCATTAGAGGTTTTAAGGTAATTGATATTACGAAATAAGGTGGTACCACGATTTTAGTCGTCCTTTGGTATTGCCTTTTTTATTTTAGGAGGATTATATGGAAAATAAGAAATTGATGGATGAGATTAGTTCTTGTATTGAAGATGTAAAAGATATTGGTTTACTTAATGAAATTAGAATTAAGTATATTGGTAAGACTGGTATTATTACAAATTTAAGAAGTGAGATTAAGAATATACCTAATGAAGAGAAAAAAGATTATGGTATGAAGGTTAATGAATTATTTAATTATTTTAATGATTTATATAAGAAAAAGGAAGAAGAGATTAACTCTATATTAGAGAATGAAAAGTTAATGAATGAAAAGATTGATGTAACTTTACCTGGAATAAGTTTAAGTAATGGGGGAATTCATCCTTTAACTAAAGTTAAATATGAACTTGAAGATTTATTTATTTCTATGGGATATGATGTTATAACTGGTCCTGATATAGAGGATGATTTACATTGTTTTGAAATGCTTAATATTCCAAAGAATCATCCTGCTAGAGATAGTCAAGATACTTTTTATATAACAGAAGATTTACTTTTAAGAACTCAAACTTCTGCGATGCAAGCTAGATTTATGGAAGATGTTAATCATCATAAACCATTTAAGATTATAGTTCCTGGTAAAACTTATAGAAGAGATAATGATGATGCTACACATTCACATCAATTTATGCAAATGGAAGGTTTGGTAATAGGTGAGGATATTTCTTTAGCTGATTTAAAGGGAACTTTAGAAGAATTTGCTCATACTATGTTTGGTAAAGATAGAAATGTTAGATTTAGACCTAGTTTTTTTCCATTTACAGAACCTAGTTATGAAGTTGATATTTCATGTTTTAAATGTGGTGGAAAAGGATGTAATATTTGTAAAAATACTGGATGGATTGAAATATTAGGTAGTGGTATGGTTCATCCTAATGTTCTTATAGCTTGTGGAATAGATCCTAAAAAGTATCAAGGTTTTGCATTTGGTATAGGAATAGAACGTGTTGCTATGTTAAAGTATGGAATTAATAATATAAGAGATTTTTATACTAATGATTTAAGATTTATTGATAATTTTAATCGTATTGAAGGAGGGGATAATAATGAAGCTATCTAGAAGTTTTTTGAATTCACTTGTTGATTGTAGCGAGTTAAATGATCAAGAATTGGCTTTAGCTATGACAAAAATAGGAAATGAATATGAATCTATTGATCCTATATGTTGCGCTACTAATTTAGTAGTTGGGGAAGTTATATCTTGTATAGATCATCCTAATAGTGATCATTTACATATTTGTATGGTTAATGTTGGTAGTGATACAAGACAAATAGTATGTGGTGCTCCAAATGTTAGAAGTGGAATAAAGGTAGTTGTAGCATTACCTGGAGCAAAACTTCCTTTAGGTGAAATAAAAGAAGGAAATATTAGGGGGGAAGAGTCAAGAGGTATGCTTTGTTCTTTAGCAGAACTTGGACTTGATTCTAAATTTGTTACTGCAGAAGACCAAGCTGGTATACATATATTGAGTGATGATGCAGTGGTCGGAGATGATGCTATCAAAGCTTTAGGATTTGATGATGTAACAATAGATTTTGAACTTACATCAAATAGAAATGATTTATTATCTGTTTTAGGAATGGCGTATGAGGTTTCTAGTATTGTTGATAAAGATGTTTTATTACCAGATAATAATTGTGATGAAGGTATTGACGATGTTAGGGATTATATTAAAC
>CAKORS010000056.1 GCA_934101605.1 uncultured Bacilli bacterium | reverse complement strand
CTTTTGCAATTGGTTTTACAGTATCAACGATTATCTCGCCTAGTACAATTTCAGTAATATTTCCAGCATCATCTTTTGATTGATCTGTATAAACTATATAATTCTTATGAGTTTCTTCACTTTCATAAGTAAATAAAACATCAAAAACTTTTTCTTCTCCATCCTGATTTACCATTGTAAATGTATTTTTTTTCATAAATTTTTCTCCTTATCTAAATATGATTGAAGTATTACAACTGCTGATACTCCATCTATGTATTTTTTTCTTTTCTTACGTGATAAATCAGCATTTATAAGAACAGATTCCGCTACTTTTGTTGTTAATCTTTCATCTTCTAAAGCCACACTATAACCTAAATCTTCTAATCTTTTTTTGAAATCTAGAGTTATTTCTGCTCTTTCTCCTAAAGTATTATTCATATTTTTAGGATATCCTAAAACCAATTTTTCAACGCCTTCTTTTTCTATTATTTCTTGTAATTCTTTAATCAGTGTTTCGTAATCATTGTATGTAATATTTTTATAAAAAGATGCAATTAAACCTAATTTATCTGATAAAGAAACACCTAGCGTTTTACTTCCTAAATCAAGTCCTAAGTATCTCACTATTTATCCTTTAAATAATTTTTTAATAATATTTCTATTATCTTTTCTCTATCTAGTTTAGCCATCTTTTTTCTAGCATCTTTATAGCTAGATATATAAGCTAAATCTCCACTTATTAAATATCCAACTATTTGATTAATGCTATTATAGCCTTTTTCTTCTAATGCTTGTTCTGTTGTTTTTAATGTATCTTTTATCATGAAGTCTTCTAGTTCACTAACACTAAATATTAATGTTTTGTTATCCATATAATCACCTCATCTATAAATATTACAACTATATTCTAACATTCTTTTGTTATATTATCAATATTGTTAAATAAAAAATAGACATGTAAGTCATGTCTATTTCATATAAAATACTTCTAATTTTTCACCTTTATGAACTAGTTTTACAGTTACTTCTTTAGGATATTTTAAATCTTCTTTATATGTCACTCCAACTTTTATAACATAACAGCTATCATCTACTACATCGTTATATGAGTATGATGCTTTAGTTAAATCTTGCGCTACTGTTTTTGTTACTATAGGTAATTGTTGAGTTCTATCTCCATATATATTATGTTCAACATATTTATATACTGTTTCACTTGCTTCTAGTATAAAATTATCTTTATAATCACTTAAGATAAATTGCGTTCCTCCTATATCATTTTTTGATATTTTGTTGTCTAAATTATAAAAATCAAATACTACCATTCTTGCTACTAATTTAGCATAAGCTTCTTCATCTACTTTTTTAGATTTTAATACATCTTGTAGTTGATAGAACATATCTTTATATTCTTGTGGTGCATTTTTACTTAATGTATAACCATATTTTTCTATTTTATCTACAACTTTAGTTTGACTACTAACAGAGTTATCTTCTTTTATAAACTTTTTGTAAACTATAAATGATGTCATAACTACTATGATAGCTACTAATACTATTATTACTATTTTTAGTTTTTTTACATCTTTTTTTACTTTTTTCATATTACTTCTCCTTATTATAATTTAGACTTTCTTCTTTTTTCTTAAAGTAGTCATATATTATTATATCATTTGAAATTTTTAATTTCTTTTCTGCTTCTATTTTATTTTCTTCTATGTAGTTTTCTTTTAAGGCTTTTTCTGTTAGTAATTTATATTCTTCTTTTGAATCACTATAATAAACATAATTTGTTAAGAAGTTACCATTAGGGAACGCTACTAAATTGTCATCTTGTTTATTCATTATATCTGTTCCTAAAGCATACTTGTTATATATTCCCAACATATTACCAAGAGTTGGTGATACATCATACATTCCCATTGCTGTAGTTATTTCTTTTCCATATTGAGTTTTAAATGTTTCATCTTTACTCCAAATAATTAATGGAACTCTTCTATTTAATTCATACCAATAGTAATCTATTTCTTTGTAATTAGGATCTGTTTCGTCTAATACTGTGTTTGTTTTTGGATCATAATTATACATATAATTCCATTCTGACTTAGATATTCTGGCATCATGATCTCCATAGATCATAATAATTGTATTATCTAAGATTCCTGCTTCATCTAGAAGTTTTATTAGAAGTCCTATTTGTTCATCTGCGTAATGAGCTGATTTCATATAGTTTCCTAATTTTGTTCCTTCTAGATAATCATATTTTACTCCATCAACTGTTTTTGAAACATCATATGTTCCATATGATTCTACTTCATCAAATGGGGTATGGTTACTTAAGGTAATTAATGTTCCATAGAAGTTTTTGTTTTCACTGTTGATTTTCTTTATTTTTTCTACTGCTTGTGTAACAAATGATTTATCGGAAAGCCCAAATCCTATAGTTTCATCTATATTAAATGATGACTTTTCATAAAACTTACTATATCCTAAAGCTTTATACATAATGTTTCTATTCCAAAAGGCTCCTGTATTAGCATGCATACTAAATGTGTAATATCCTTTTTCTTGTAATAGTTTATACATTGATTTATATTCTCTATCGAAATAGTTTATAAATACTGTTCCACTATCAACAGGAAGAAGTGATGTTGCTAAGGTGAACTCTGTATCACTTGAAGTTCCAAAACTTACTTGTGAATAGAAATTACTAAAATATAAGCCTCCATTTGATAATTTTTTCAAGTTTGGTGTTACATCTTGCCCATTAAATGATAAATCTATCAAGTTATGCATACTCTCAGCATGTATTGCTATTACATTTTTTCCTTTAAAAATATTTGTATATTCATTTGTATAATCTTTTGTATCAGAAGTATCTTTAAAATAATCATCTACTTCTTTCATGGCCTTATCTGTTCCAAATAAACTTGCCATTGTTGGCTCTAAGCTTTTTACTACATCATTTAATTGGTATAAATAAACACCAAATCTATTTACTAGATATTCTCTATTCCATTGTTTATAGAATCTTGAATAATCTATTGATTTTAATGTTGCTAAAAATGCTGTTGCAAAGATTAATACCCAAATATATATTATTCTAAGTGATTTTTTTCTATATACTCTTGGTGTTTGTTCTTCTATATTTCTTTTTTTATTGTATTTTCTGATTGCTATTTCTGCTCCGATCATTGATATTGGGAACCATAAAATAATGAAATATTTTAATTTTAATAAATCCCCTACTACATTTGAATTTCCTGTTTCTGTATTAGTTAGAGCGAAGGAAATAAATGTTACTGATATAAATGATTCATAATATGAATAATATACAATATTACCAATACATACTATAGTAGAAATAATAATAACTAACCATATATATACTTTTCTATATTTTTTCTTTATAACAAAGTATAAAGATGCAAATATTAATGAAATGAAAAGATCTGCTAATAATGGAGATATAGTAAATATTTTCTTTGTTGTTAAACATCTTACTA
The DNA here is from genome assembly GCA_934101605.1 of uncultured Bacilli bacterium. GTDB lineage: Bacteria > Bacillota_I > Bacilli_A > RF39 > UBA660 > CAKORS01. Next base: position 12 of record CAKORS010000056.1, on the reverse strand, counting down.
AAAGTCCATTTA
>CAKORS010000055.1 GCA_934101605.1 uncultured Bacilli bacterium | reverse complement strand
CAGGATATGTTCATATTGATAAACCTTGGATGAAATATTATGAAGGTTTTGTAGATACAACTGATCCAAGTGTTAATATGACACAATATTTAAAAGATGTTAATGCATCAAATGGTAAATTACTTGCAGAGTCTTATTATGGAAAGGAATTAACTCAAAAAGAGTTTTTTAAGGAAGTTGATGATAGCTCTAGATTACTTCAAGAAATAGGCATTAAAAAGGGCGATAATATTATGAATTTAGTTCCTAATATTCCTGAGGCTGGACGTTTATGGTTAGGAGCTACTCAAATTGGGGCTTCTTCTGATTTTATAGATCCGAGACCTGATACTATGGATATAAAGGCTAATGCTAAGAAGACTTTAGAGATATTAAACTATGAAGGTGCTAATGCTATAGTAGCACTTGATATGTGTTATTTGGGTATGTTAAGACCTATTGAAAAAGAATTAAAAGAGATGGGAATAGATAAGATTATTTTACTTAGTGCTCAAGATTCTATGAATTTAGGTGGAAAGATATCTTATCTTAAAGATGTTATAGCATATAATAAATTTAAAAATGAAAAGTTAAAAGATTCTAATGTAAGAAAATTAAAAACTTTAGAATTGTTAAAAGAAAAACTTAATGGTATGAAACAACAAGAAAAATTATTAAATAACGCTATAAGTAATTCTCCATTAGAGATTATTAGATATAGTGATTTAATAAAAGAATGTGGTAATAGAAAATTAGAGATTGTTAATGATCCTAGTTTAATTAATTATATAGGACATACATCAGGAACTAGTGGATCTAGACCTAAACCTATTACTGCTACTAACAAACAAGGGGTATCTACTCTTGAACAACTTAGAAAGGGAAGAGTAAATTTTGATGCTGGAGATGTTGCTTTACATGTTTTACCATTTTTTGCACCATTTGGAGCTTATGATAATTATGCACTTAATTTATCTAGTGGAGCTTGCAATTTAAGTGTTCCAGAATTTGATATAAGTGAGTTTGGATATTTATTAAAAAAATATCATCCAAATATTGTTATGTCTACTCCAGCATGGTTAGTTTCTTTAGCTAGTTGTAAGTATTTAGAAAAAGAAGATTTATCTTGTATAAAGACAGTAATATATGGAGGAGATTCTATGACTCCAGAGGATGAAGAAAGGGTTAATAAATTCTTAAAGAGTCACGGAAGCAAGGCAGTGGTTGAAAAAGGATATGGAATGAGTGAGTTATTAGGATGTGGATCTTATGCTCAAGATGATTATAATAAGCCTGGATCTATTGGTATTCCATTACCTAATACAACTTTTGCTATAGTAGATCCTAAAAATGATGAAAAGCTAGTTCCTATTAAAATGGAAGGCGATACAGTTGAGGGTGAACTTGCAATATCTAGTGATGCGGTTACTGGTGGCGTTATGAATGGTGATATTATAATTCCACATTTTGAGTTAGATGGTAAAGATTATATTAGAACTAGAGATATTGTAACTATGGATAGGGATGGAGTATTCTTTCATCAAGCAAGAAAAGATAGATCATTTGCTAGATTTGATGGTTATAAATATAAACCATATGAAGTTGAGAGCGTAATAGAAAAAAATCCTTTAGTTAAATATGTTATGATAGTTGATTATTTTGATGAAAATAGAAGAGGTATTATGCCTATATGTCATATAGTGTTAAATGATGAAGCAAAAGATTATAAAGATGTAGAAGTAATACATGATATAATATATAATGATATTATAAGTAATCCTGAGATGTCTTCAAGACAAATTCCATCAAAGTTTAGAATTAGAGAAAATATGCCTATTTCTAAAAATGGTAAGACTGATTTTAATGCTTTAAGAAAAGAAGGATTAGATGGAACTGAAATAAATGTTGATGTTGATGAAACTAATTTAGCTGTAGGAAGTATAAAAATTTATGAGAATAAGAAAAATGTAAGAAAAAGAGTATAAGGAGCTGATTATTTGTGAGTGATAATATATTAGGATTTTTATTAATTAATGGATATGCATTTTTAATAATTTTCTCTACTACGTTATTGTTTTTTTCAAAACCAAGACTTGGTAAAGTAGAGGATACTTTGTATAAGAATTTTCTTATTACAAATTTATCAATGTCTATTAGTGGGTTTTTATTAGGTATATTTGTTACTCCAAGTTTTTATACTAATAATATTATTCCAGTTATACTAAATAAAGTTTATTTGATTTGTATATTCCTTTGGATATTTTTACTTACTTTTTATGTTTTATTTGTATCTATTAAAGATAATAAAACTATTAGAAGATGTAAGAATATATTTACTTGTATTATGATAATAGGTCTTTTAATAATAACATTGTCACCACTTACAATAGAAATAAGTGATGCAGGGTCTGCTTTAGCAACAGGGTTTGGTGTTATGTTTACTTATTTATCGTTTGGTATTGGTTTATTAACTCAAATAATATGTGTTTTAATAAATTATAAAAATATTAGAAATAAGAAATATACTCCAGTATATGTATTAATATTTTTAGGAGCTTTAATATTATTAATACAAATAGTAGATCCTAATACAAATTATTTAATTAATCCAAGTTTAATATTTGTAGCGGTTATTATGTATCATACAATAGAAAATCCTGATATTAAGTTAATTGAAGAATTACAAAGATCTAAAGAAATATCTACTAATTCTAATGTAGAAAAGTCTATGTTCTTATACAATATTACTCAAAGAATAAAAAATCCTGTTACTAATATTTATGATAATAGTAATAAAATCGAGGACGTTAATACTTTAGAAGATGCAAAATTATATGCAAGAGAGATAAGAAATGATTCTATTAGTGTTTATAATACTATTAATGATGTTTTAGATATATCTCAAGTTATGTCTTCTAAGATGGATACTAAGATGAATAAATATAATGCTAATAATTTATTTAAAGAAACAGCTAAGATTTTAGAGAATAATTTAGTTAATGAAAATGTTAAGTTAAACATTAATATATCTAAAGATATACCTAATATGTTATATGGAGATGCTATTAGATTAAAACAGATAATTAATATAGTAATGAATAATGCTGTTAAATATACTAATGAAGGACTTATTTCTTATCAAGTTAATGATATAATTCAGAAAGATATTTGTAGACTTATTATTACTGTTGAAGATACTGGTATAGGAATGAGTTTGGAAAAACAAGAAGAGATTAATCATAGACATGGGGAGTTAACTACTGAAGAGATTGAAGAGTTAGAAGCATCTAATAATCATTTATCTATAGCCAAAGCTTTAGCTAGTTTAATTGGGGGAACTTTAGTTATTGATAGTGTTTTAGGAAAAGGAACTAAGATTACTATAGTTCTTGATCAAAAAATAGTTGATAGTGATAGTGTTTTAGGTAAATATGTTGATAATAAAAAAGTATTAATTGTAGATAATGATTTAAGTGAGGTTAAAAAGTTAAATAAGTCTTTAAAAGATTATGATGTTTTAG
>CAKORS010000054.1 GCA_934101605.1 uncultured Bacilli bacterium | reverse complement strand
GACCATTATCTCACCAAAAAAAAGGATGGGAAATATTTACTGATGAAGTAATAAAATCATTAAATAAAAAAGAAACACCTATCGTATTTATATTATGGGGTAATTTTGCAAGAAGCAAAAAAGAATTAATAAATAATAAAAATCACTATATTATAGAGTCAGTTCACCCATCTCCATTATCAGCATCAAGAGGTTTTTTTGGTTCCAAACCATTCTCAAAAACAAATAATTTTTTAATATCAAAAAAAATTAGTCCAATTGATTTTAAATTAGACTAATTTTTTAGTATCTCATAATCTTCTAGTTTTCTAACATCAAATAACTCTTTTTTTTCTAAATGCATTAATTTATAAATAAATCTAAAAAATCCTCTATCAAGATAATCATTATATATATTAGCATAAGTATTATAATAATTTTTTAATCCATCTAAATCCTCATCAATAATGTTCAAACTATCAATTATTTTTTTAACTTCAGAATTAGATGCTTTCTTTTTGCCAGCCCCTTCTAAGTATTTATTAATTTCTAATCTCTCTTCAAATAATTCCTTTTCTTTTAAAAGAATATTTAAATCATCACTATAGTTTTTAATATCCTTTAGCTTTTTACTATTCAAAACATCAAGCATATTATTAATAACTATATTTTTATTATCTAAAACTTCTTCCAAATTAATAACACACATATCTAAATGTTTATAAGAAACTTTTATCTTTTTATATCCAATTAAAAATAGAATCCCTATTACTAATAAAATTATTAATACAACTATTACATAAAACATTGAGTCTCACCTATCTTTAAAAAGATTATAACACAAAAATAAGCATAATTAAATATTAAATAACTTTATAGTTTATTTCTTCATCAAATACAATAAAATCCAAATATATAGAAGGAAGTAAATACCATTTTCCATTTTTAGGATCACTTACAACAAAATGATCTCTAGCAGCCTGTTCAACAACACCTGTAAAAATTCTATCATTCCATTCAGCTGATCCTGGATATGTCATATAAAAACTAGCAACTTTTCCTCTATTTAATCTTAATATATTTTCAATATAAGATTGTTCCATAGGTAGTTCATTGTCATATTGATTTGGCATAACAGACATATTGGAACTTGAAGTTGAATTTTGTGGAAAACTAGTGCTTCCTACATTTGGAGTATAATAACCATTATTCATAATTTATTCCCCTTTCAAGAAAAGTATATGTAAAAATGTTTGTAAAAAACACATAAATCTTATATAATTAATGAGGTGATGAAAATGAAAGTAAAAGTAGGAATATCAAATAGACATGTTCACTTAAGTGAAGAAGATTTTAAAATATTATTTGAAGATAAAGAATTAACTAAGAAAAAAGACTTAACTCAAAAAGGACAATTTGCAGCAAATGAAACAGTTACAATTAAAGGTCCTAAAAACGAAATAAAAAATGTAAGAATATTAGGACCATTAAGAAGTTATACTCAAGTAGAAATATCTAAAACAGATTCATATTTATTAGGAGTTAATCCTCCAGTAAGAGATTCAGGAGAACTAGATGATGCCTGTGAAATAACAATAATCAATAACGATAAAAGTATAACAAGAAATGCTTGTATTCTAGCAACAAGACATATTCATATAACAGAAGAATTAAAAGAAGAATATAATTTAAAAGATACTTGTAAAGTAAAAGTAGGTAATATAAAACCAACAATTCTAGAAGATGTTCATGTTAAAACAGATCCATCATATAGTTTTGAACTACATTTAGACACAGATGATGGTAATGCTTGTTTACTAAATCAACAAGATGAAGTAGAAATAATAGAATAATTAACATAAAAACCCAGTATTTACTGGGTTTTATTATTTATATTTGTTCCTGCGATAAAATATAAGATTCTTTTCTTCTCATCATTACTTTTAGGAGCTTCTCCAGTAATAGGATTTAATAATACACCGTATACACCAGCAGGTTTTTCATACCAAGAAGCTTTACTTCCCTTTAAATAACTTTCCATAGAGGTTATCCAAGAAGTCTTATTAGTATTAACAACATTGTCCTCAATTTTTTTATTATTATCATATCCTTGCCATGACACTAAAACAACTTGAGGATTATATCCTGCAACCCACGCATCTGTATCAGTACTTCCACTTTTCACAGCATATTTTCTTGTCATTGAGCTAAGCATATTTATACAAGTAGGATAAGTATAATCAATTAAATTAGTATCATAAGTAGTAGTTAATAAATCACTAATTATAAAAGTATAATTACTATTTAATATAACTTTTTCTTTATAATTGTATTTATATAATACATTTCCTTTCATATCAGTAACTTTTTCTATAAGATGAGGAGTTACTTCTTTTCCATTATTAGCTAAAACAGCATAAACTTTAGCAAGTTCCATCATACTGACCTCATAAGTTCCTAATGCTAAAGATGGGGTTGGTTTAAACTCTGTAGTAAAACCAAGTTGTTTTAAAGTATCAACAAACTCATTTTCCCCTAAAAACATATTTGTTTTAACAGCATAAATATTATCGGATAAAGCTATTGCACTAGCCATAGTAATATCTTTATTAGCGTATACATCACCAGAATTTTTAGGAGTATAACTTTCTCCATTTTCAAAGTTAAATGTAACAGGTTCTGATAAAAACTTACTAACTGGAGTAAATCCATTTTTTAAAGCAGTATAATATAAAAATGGTTTAATAGTAGAACCAGGTTGCCTTTTAGCATTAGTTACCCTGTTATACTGAGAAGCTTGATAATTAGCACCTCCTAAAAGTCCTAAGACTTTTCCTGTTTTTGTATCTAACATAACTTTAGCAGCTTGAACTCCGTTTTCTATAACATTATTATCTATTCCTTTTTCCAAAGCTTCCTGAGCATTTAAATCTAAATTTGTATAAATCTTAATTCCACTAGTCTCTAAATAACTCTTAGGAATAGAAGAAATATTATTTAACTCCTCCATAACAGAATCTTTATAATACATAACAGAAGATAAAGAATAATTCTTCTTTTTTCCATAAATATGTAATTTTTCCTTATAAGCTTTATCAGCTTCTTTTTTAGTAATATAACCATTATCAACCATTCTATCTAAAACTAATCTTTGTCTTTTTTTAGATAACTCATAATTACTTATAGGAGAATAATTTGCAGGACTATTGGGAATTCCTACTAATATTGATATTTCTGCTAAAGATAAATCATTAATATCCTTATCAAAATAATATTTAGCAGCATTACCAATTCCATACGTTGCATCTCCATAGTTAATAGTATTTAAGTAACCTTCCAATATTTCATCCTTAGAATAATTTGTCTCAAGTCTAAAAGTAAGCCACATTTCCTTCCATTTTCTTTCCCAACTTTTACCAAAATCCAAATATAAATTTTTAGCATATTGCTGAGTAATAGTAGAAGCACCTTGAACAATATTACCCTCTACTAAATTAGTCATCATAGCCTTAACAATTCTTAAATAATCAAAACCATTATGGTTATAAAAATTTTTATCTTCAGTAGATATAGTAGCTTTAACAACTAATGGATTAATTTTCTCTATATTAACC
>CAKORS010000053.1 GCA_934101605.1 uncultured Bacilli bacterium | reverse complement strand
CTTATTATCTTGGCATCACTAACTAAAGATGATAACTCCTCCATAGCCTTCTCTGTTCCATAACCAAACTCTCTTAATTCCTCTCCACATTTACAATACTTATCTTTAACCTTAGCATAACCACAATAATGACACCTTAACATATTAGAACTCTTATGATAAGTCAAAGTAATATCACAATTAGGACATTTAACAGCCTCTCCACAAGAAGGACACATCAAAGTAGTAGAATACCCCCTTCTATTAAGAAACAAAATAACCTGATTTCCTTTTTTTATTTCCAATCTTATCTTATCAAGTAAAATGTTAGAATAATAACTATTACTCTTTTTAAATTCTTTATTCATATCTACAATAATAGATGTAGGCATTTCAACATCATTATGCCTTTTATCTAAAGTAAGTAGTTTATAAACTCCCTTCTTAGCTCTAGCATAAGATTCAAGTCTAGGCGTAGCAGACCCTAAAATAACAGGTGCTTTATGATATTTAGATCTCCATAAAGCAATATCTATAGCATCATATCTAGGATTATTATCTTGTTTATATGTATCAGAATGTTCCTCATCTATAATAATAACTCCAATATTTTTAAGAGGTGCAAATATAGCACTACGAGCACCAACTACTATATCAACTTCACCCTTATATATTTTCCTCCACTCATCATATTTTTCACTATCAGACAAACCACTATGTAAAACAGCTATTCTTGAAAATCTAGAATAAAATCTATCAATAATCTGTGGAGTCAAACTAATCTCAGGAACTAACATAATAGCGGTCTTTCCAATCTTTATAACCTCTTCTATTATCTTAATATAAACATTAGTCTTACCAGACCCAGTTACTCCATATAATAAATAAGTTAAATCTTTACCAAAACCATTTATAACCTCATTATATACATTTAACTGATCATCATTTAAAGAAAAATCACTCTTTTCTACAACATCTCTTTTATATCTATAAGCTTCACTATAAGTAATATTTATAATTCCCTTTTTTATAAGAGTATTAACACTACTTTTAGATGTTAAATCCAATAACTCTTTTTTAATAACCTTATCTTTTTTAAGTAAAGTAATTATTTTTTCCTGTTTTTCATTAAATTTAAAATTAGATAAATCAACATCATTTAAAGTTATAAACTTATCATATTTAATCTTCATATCTATCTTTTTACGAGCTTTTAAAGCCAGAGGAAGCATAGCTTGATAAGCAGTCATCAAAGAACAAAGATAAGTATCTTTTATATATTTACCAAGATCAAGCATTTCACTATTTAAAGGTATAATATCAGAAACAGATATTATTTCCTTTAAATCATCTTGAGAAGAATAACTTATACTTAAAATAAAACCTTCAAGAATTTGTTTTCCAAAAGGAACAACAACCCTCTTACCAACTATAATCTTATCTTCCAAATAATCGGGAACTCTATAACTAAAAGTCTTATCTATAAAAACATGTGCAAGTTCTACTAAACAATCTACTACCATAACTCACCTCCTAAATTCATCATATATTATCTTTACTTTCTTAACACCATCATCATACAACTATTAAAATGTGGAACATCTTTAATAATACATTTATCAATCACTTTAAAATTATTATTAACTGCTTCATTAATAAATCCATTCATATCAACTACCCTACAACTAGTTGATGTAACTTTAATTTTACTATTATCATTTAAATTAGTTCTATAAACTAATTTATAAGCATCCTTCTTTTCGCTCTTAAAATTACTTTCTCCATCTCCCATAGAAATAATTAAAGCAATACCATCATTCTCTAAATGTTCATATATAAACTTATAAAAATTATTCCTATCTTCATCATCTAAAAACATATGAATAACAGCAATAGAATATATAAAATAGAATTTAGAAGACAATTTATCATTCATAATATCAAAAGAAATAAATCTATCTTTATATCTATTATTAGTAATTTCATTACACTTAGCTATTGCACTTTTAGAATAATCAATTCCTACTACATCGTAACCATTATTAAGTAAATAAATAACATCTCTTCCTTCTCCACATCCTACTTCCAATATTTTTTGAGAACTAGAAATATTATATTTATTTATAATATCTATAACTTCTTTAGTTGATTTACTACTACCCCATAATTTATTTTTACTATGAACTATTCTATACCTATCCTCATACGCTTTATAATAATCTTTCATAATACCTCTTATAATTTATGAATACTTTTATGGTTCTTTAACAATTTCTTTATACCAATACCACTTTTAAACGCAACAGACATAATTGACCCAGACACATCAACAACAACACCATTTCCATATGTATCATGCATTACTCTATCCCCATAAGAAAAATCTTGTTCAGTTTCATAAACATTTTTTTCGTGTTTAATAATCTTTGGTTCTTCCTTATTTTCAATATCTAATAAATCCTTATCAATCTCATTTACAAATCTTGATACAACAGATGCATTTTCCTGACCAAATATCATTCTTCTTTTAGCACTAGTAATGTAAAGCTTCTTCTTAGCTCTCGTAATAGCAACATACATAAGTCTTCTCTCTTCTTCAAGTTCATCCTTAGAATCCATACTATTTTTATGAGGGAAAATTCCTTCTTCAAGTCCTACTACAAAAACATAAGGAAATTCCAAACCTTTTACTGAATGAACTGTCATTAAAGTAATACGATTAGGATCATCCTTATACTCTTCTACATCACTAACCAAACTAACTTCAGTTAAAAATTCTTCTAAAGATATCTCCCCAACTCTTTCTTCAAAAGTCTTAGTAACAGATTTAAACTCCTCTAAATTTTCAAGTCTTATATCAGCATCTAAAGAATGTTCATCTTTTAAAGCTTTCTTTATTCCAGATTTATCTAAAACTATATCTACAAATTCAGTCAAAGTATGTCTAGATAACTCATCTTGTAATTCTAATAATATATTTTTAAATGCTAAAGCTTTTCCATCAGTTATAGCATCAAACATACTTATATTATTATCTTCCGCTATTAAAACCAAGTCCTGTATAGTCTTTAACCCTATTCCTCTTTTAGGAGTATTAATAGCACGCTCTAAACTTATATCATCATTAGTATTTAAAATAAGTCTTAAATAAGATAATAAATCTTTTATTTCACGTCTTGAATAAAAGTAAAAAGAACCTACTATCTTAAATGGTAAATTTTGTTTTAATAATTCTTGTTCAAAAACACGTGATTGAGCATTAGTTCTATAAAGAACAGCTATATCACTATAACTAACACCAGAACTTACTAATTCTTTTATTTTTCTACTAACATAAAATACTTCATCTATCTCATCATGAGCTTTATAATAAGTTATTTTATCTCCCTCAGGATTATCACTCCACAAATTCTTATCTTTTCTTAATTCATTATTTTTTATTACATCATTAGCAGCATTTAATATATTTTTAGTGGATCTATAATTTTGCTCCAACATAAAAACTTTACAATCTTTATAATCTTTTTCAAAGTTTAAAATATTTTTATAATTAGCTCCTCTAAACATATATATAGATTGATCATTATCTCCAATAACACAAATATTTCTATATTTAGCACTAATCATTTTTACAAATAAATATTGTGCATGATTAGTATCCTGATACTCATCTATTAAAATATATTTAAATCTTTCTTGATATTTAGCTAAAATATCAGGATGCTCATTAAATAACTTTATAGGTAAAATAAGTAAATCATCAAAATCAAGTGAATTGTTCTTAAATAATAATTCTTGATATTTTTTATATACTTTATAAACAATATCATCAGCCTCACTACAAACAAATTTCTGATAATCAGAAGGCATAATAAATTCATTTTTAGCTGAAGAAATTTTATTTCTTATCATATAAGGACTAAAAGCTTTAGGATCAACATTCATCTCTTTAAGTATTTTCTTTATTAAAGTAAGAGTATCATCACTATCCATAATAACAAAATTAGATTTATATCCTAAAACTTCATAGTTTTCTCTTAAAATACGAACACCAAAAGAATGAAAGGTAGATATAATAACTGGAGTATCCCCAATAAGATTATCAACTCTTTCTTTCATCTCTTTACTAGCCTTATTAGTAAAAGTAATAGCAAGTATATTATAAGGACTAACATTATAATTATTTATTAAATAAACAATACGAGTTGTTAAAACCTTTGTCTTGCCTGAAC
>CAKORS010000052.1 GCA_934101605.1 uncultured Bacilli bacterium | reverse complement strand
CTATAATACTTACTAATAGCAGGAAGTAAAGCAGAAGAAATTGCCATGCTTAAAAACTGAGGAGCAGTAACCATAGGGATAACATAACCTAAAATAATTCCATATTCATATGTTATATAGTCATTAGAATAACCAAGGTATAGTAAAATACTAGTTAAAATAATAGGTTCTAAAAACATTCCTATAGAGCTTATAACTCTTCCAATAGTAGTAGGTATAGAAATACTTGCAACATCTCGTAAGTTATTTAAATCAAACTTAAAATATTCTTTCTTTAATTTAAAATTCTTTGGTAAAAATAAAAACAAAATAAGAATTGATGCTATTTCACTTATTATATTAATTAAAATAATACCAGTAACAGCGTAAACTTCTCCATATTTAAGTAAAGATGGTATAAATAATATAATAATAACCATTCTAACAATTTGTTCTACTATTGAAGAAAAAACATTAGGAACCATTTTTTCTTTACCCATGAAATAACCTTTACAAATACTTGAAATAGTAATAAATGGTAAAGTAAGTGAAATAGCTATAATAGGAAAAAATAATAGATCATTTTGCAATAAACTATTAGCAATAAATCTAGCATTTAATAAAATAAAAATAATTATAACAATATTTATAGAAAGTATAACAGGAACAATACCAAAAATCATCTTTTTATTATTCCTAATATCTTCAGCGACTAACTTAGAAATAGCAATAGGAATAGATAAAGTAGCTATAGTAATAAATAAATTAAAAGTAGGTAACACCAAAGTATATAAACCAATTCCCTTAACTCCAATAATTCTATTAGAAATAATCCTAATAACCATAGCAAGAATTTTTGAAATTAATCCACCGACAATTAAAACCAAACTAGATTTAATAAACTTATTTCTCATAATATCCCCTTACTCTAAAAAGTATGAAAAATAAGGCTTAAAAAGACCTACAAAGTTTGACATATAAAGAGTTATTTAGTATAATAATATCCTGTTAGAAAGAAGGAGTATATATGAAAAAGAGTAAAAAAAGCTTTTTGATTGAAAAAAACAACTATTATATATACGCTGAAAAAATAGATACAAAAAACTATACTAAATATTTAGTATATGATGGATATAGTATTTTAGAATACGATGAAGAAAATTTTGATTTAGCATTTATTCCTTATAAAAGAATATCTCCAAATACTTTCTTAAAAAGAGCAGGAGAGATGTTAATCGCATATCGTAATTCAGAAGAAATTGCTAAAAACTTATATGAAAAAGTAGAAACAAGAAACGTATCTGTAGTAGATATATTAAATATTATTTCTTTTTACGAAAATAAAAAACCTCAAAAAGAAGAATATAACTATGAAGAAGATTTAGAATTATTATCTCTAACAGATGAAAATATAAGAAATAATACAGTTACTAAATCAATTTATGAAAAAAGAGAAAATAAAGAATATACAAACGAAGGAATAATAACAAAAGAATCACCAAGAAGATATTATCAAACAATATAAACGATATTAAGTATCGTTTTTTACTTGTAAAATTAAATTAATTAAAGTATTATATTAATAGAAGAAAGAGTGATATTATGATAACTAAACCAAAAGGAACTTATGATTTAATAAAAGAAAAAGGGCAAACCTTTAAATATATAGAAAACGTAATTAATAATTTAATGGATTCATTTAATTATGAGTATATAAAAACTCCATTATTTGAAAATTCAAACCTTTTCCATAGGGGAGTTGGAGAAACAACAGATATAGTAACAAAAGAAACATACGATTTTAAAGATAGAGGAGATAGATCTCTTACATTAAGACCCGAAGGAACAGCAGGAGTTGTAAGAAGTTATATTGAAAACAAAATGTATGCTAATAATGGTATAACAAAACTTTGGTATTTAGGTAATATGTATAGATACGAAAGACCACAATCAGGAAGATACAGAGAATTTATGCAATATGGTTGTGAAGTTCTTGGTTCTGATAGCCCAGCACTTGATGCAGAAATAATATCAATACCAGTAACATTATTTGAAATATTAGGATTAAAAGGTGTAAAAGTTAAAGTAAATACTTTAGGAGATGTATCTTCACGTGAAAACTATAAAAAAGCCTTATTAGATTATTTCAAACCACACCTTGATGAATTATGTGAAGATTGTAAAGAGAGATTTTCAAAAAACCCTTTAAGAATCTTAGATTGTAAAGTAGATAAAGAAAATGATATTATCAAAAATGCCCCTAAAACAACAGATTACTTAACAGAAGAATCACAAAAGCATTTTGATGAAGTATTAAAAGCATTAGAAAACTTAGACATAGATTATGAAATAGATCCTAATGTAATAAGAGGACTTGACTATTACACACATACTGTATTTGAAATAGAAGCAAATGTAGAAGGCTTTGGAGCTCAAAATGTTATGTGTGGTGGTGGAAGATATAATAATCTAGTTAAATCTTTAGATGGACCAGACATTCCAGCAGTAGGTTTTGCGATAGGAATAGAAAGACTTATGAAAGCTTTAGAATATGAAAATATAAATACAAACGAAAATAGTGGAATAGATACATTTGTTATTCCAGTAGGTGAAGAAGCAAAAGGATTTGCACTTTCTCTAAATCATGCTTTAAGATTAGTAGGAATAAAATCAGATACAGACTATCTAAATAAAAATATTAAGAATAATCTAAAACAAGCTGAAAACTTTAATGCTAAATTTGCTCTTATTCTAGGAGAAGAAGAAATAAAAAATAAACAAATAAACGTAAGAAATATGAAAACAAAAGAAGAACAAACAATAAAACATGAAAATATAATTATGTATTTAGCAAAAAACCTAGAATCTTTAGAAGAACACGAATGTTCTTGCGACTGTGATGATGATTGCGATTGTGGTGATGACTGTAATTGTGATCATAATAATAGTTGTTCTGGAAACTGTTCTCATCATGAATAAAACAATAGATTTTAAAAATCTGTTGTTTTTTATTTTTTACCAATATTGATTATTTTCCTATTTTATAGTATAACAATAATATAATAAAATAGAGGAGTAAGTATGGATGTTCAGAAAAAAGATTTAAATGCATTATTTTTTATAATTTTATTTGTAGGTATTCAATCATGTGCTTATTACATAGGGAAAGCATTTAATATAAATCCAACATTAATAAATACTAAATTTGATTATAATACACCATATATATCTTACTTTGCTTACTTTTATATTTTTTGGTATTTATTTATACTATTAGTACCATTCATAATATATAAAAAAGATAAACAAAATTTATATAAATATTTCACTATGATATTTATTGGATCTATAATGGCTTTAATAACATTTATAGTATTTCCAACCAAAATAGAAAGAGTAATGCCAGGAAATTCTATTTCAGATAAAATAGTAAAAATATTATATATACTAGATGATCCTACATGTTGTATGCCTTCATTACATTGTCTAATATGTTTTTATATTATCTTTGCAATAATAAATACAAAAGATATAAAAAAATATGTAAAAATAATAATTATAATAATATCTATTTGTATCATTTTATCAACGTTATTTATAAAACAACATGTCATATTAGATGTAGTAGCGGCATTAATAATATCTTTAGCGTCATACTTTATAGTTTATAAAAAAGATATATCATATTTTAAAAAGATAAAATTATAAAAACTGTCTAAATAATGTAAAATATAAAAAAACACTATAGCTAATTTATAAAACATTTGCTATAATAAAATTACCAGATGATACAAATTATAAAAAACCTTACAAGCGATAATAAGGGAATCTAAGTTAAATACTTTGTGTTGAATACTTAAAAAATATTTTAAGGATCCTAATGAGTATTACAAGACGCCCACCTGTAAATAAACAGGTTTTTCGTTTTAGTGTCACTGGTTTTTCTTTTGGAAAAATTTAGCATTAATGATATAATTTTAAATAGAAAAAGGAGTAAATATGGATAAGATTATATTAATAGATAAAGAAAAATGTTATACATCAAGAGATATCGTTAATATGGTATCTAAATCTTTAAATATAAAAAAAGTAGGTCATTTTGGGACATTAGATCCTTTAGCAACAGGACTTTTAGTCTTAGGAACAAATAACTATACTAAAATAGTTAATTTATTTGAAAACGATACAAAAGAATATATAGCAGAAGTTTTAGTAGGAATACAAACAGATACATATGATCTAGAAGGAAGCATTATAAAACAAAAAGATGTAAAAGATCTAGATGAAAAAATACTAAAAGAAGTATTATCATCATTCAAAGGAAAATATAATCAAGAAGTTCCTATTTATTCCGCAGTTAAAGTTAAAGGAAAAAAACTATACGAATATGCAAGAGAACAAAAAGAAGTTATATTACCTAAAAAAGAAGTTGAAATATTTGAAATAGAATTATTAAAAATAAAAAAAGATAAAGATATTAGATTTACATTTAAAACAAAAGTATCAAAAGGAACATATATAAGAAGTCTTATAAATGATATAGGTAATAAACTTAATATTCCTCTTTGTATGAGTGCTTTAAAAAGAACTAAACAAGATAATATAACACTAGATAAAGCAAATAAAGTAGAAGAAATAAAAAATAAAACTCTAAAATTATATGATTTAGAAGATTTCTTTGATATAAAAA
>CAKORS010000051.1 GCA_934101605.1 uncultured Bacilli bacterium | reverse complement strand
TAGTAGGCCTTGCAATTGTATAATATGCTTCTACATCTTTATCTTCTTGCATATTTAAAGTATCTAAAAATCCTAGTTTTTTTAAATTAGGTATATAAAGATTAGTTTTTTCATTTATATGACCTAGTGTATTCGCACCAACACTATCATATTTTATTGCATCTTGTGCTTCACCGACTCCTAAAGAGTCACATACTATTACGAATACTCTATTAAATTTCATTTGTACCACTCCTTTTAATTTCTTGGATGAAAGTTTTCATAATCTTTTATTATTTTTTCATTATTTATATGAGTATATATTTTTGTTGTTGTTATATCACTATGACCTAGAAGCATTTGTATACTTCTTAAATCAGCTCCTCCATTAAGTAAATGCGTTGCGAATGAATGTCTTAATGTATGAGGAGTTACTTTTTTTGTTATTTGTTTTTCTTTTAGGATTTTATTAAGTACTAGTTCGAATCCTTGTCTAGTCATTTTTTTACCATGATTATTAAGAAATAAATAATCATTTCTTTCGTTTTTTATAAATAAATCTCTTTTATCTAGATAAAGATTTAAATAATAAATTACATAATCATTAATAGGAACTATTCTTTCTTTACTTCCTTTTCCTATACATCTAACATATTTGTTAGTGATGTCAATATCTCTTGTTGTAAGGTTGGTTATTTCACCCACTCTTAATCCTGTCGCATACATTAATTCTAACATAGCTTTATTTCTATAGTCAAATATAGTATTAAGGCTTATATCTAGCAAATTATCTATTTCATCAATAGATAAAGTATCAGGTAGTCTTTTTTTTAATTTAGGTCTATCTATAGAATCACAGGGGTTAGTTTTTATTATTTTTTCAAGTTCTAGATATTTGAAAAAGTTTTTTATTGAGGTTAAGTTTCTTGCTACTGTAGATGAATCTTTTGTATTACTTAGTATTTTTAAATATTCTAATATATCATCTACATTTATATTATTTACATTTTTTATATTTTTATTTTCTAGATATATATGGAATTTATTTAAATCATAATAATAGTTTTTGTATGTTTCTTGACTTAGTTTTTTTACTAATTTTAAATAGTCTATATAATCATCTATAAATTCTTTCATATCTATACCTCATTATAATTATAACAAATATTTTTATAAACGTTAATATTTAATAATTTATTATTTTTTGATACAATTATATAGAGGTGATTTTATGAAAAAACCTTTAGCTTTATTAATGGCACCTAAAAGTATAAAAGATGTATTAGGACAAGAGCATTTGGTAGGAAAAGGAAAAGTTTTATCTAATTTAGTTAATAATAAAAAATTATTTTCTATGATTTTATATGGTAATCCTGGGATTGGTAAAACTAGTATTGCTAATGCATTAGTTAATGATTTAGATGTTCGTTATAGATTTTTAAATGCTACTATAAATAAAAAAGCTGATTTAGAGACTGTTATAAATGAAGCTAAAATGTATGATGGAATGGTATTAATTATAGATGAAATTCATCGTTTAAATAAAGATAAACAAGATATATTACTTCCTTGTTTAGAGAGTGGATTAATTACTTTAATAGGACTTACTACTAGTAATCCTTATCATTCTATAAATGCTGCTATTAGAAGTAGATGTCAAATATTTAGGTTAGAGCCTTTAAATTCTAAAGATATATTAAAAGGACTTAAGAAAGCTATTAAAAGTGAGTATTTAGAAGGTATTAAAATAGATAATGATTCTTTAGAACTTATTGCTAATATGGCTAAATTTGATCTTAGATATGCTTATAATTTATTAGAAGTTAGTTATTATATGAATGATAAACATAAAATTGATAAGGATTTAGTTTTATCTATTAGTAATGAAAAAAGTTTTGTTTCTGATAAAAATGAAGATAGTCATTATGATAATATGTCAGGGCTTCAAAAGTCTATTAGAGGTAGTGATGTTGATGCTGCTTTATTTTATCTTGCTAATATGATAGAAGCTAATGATTTAGATGCTATAGCAAGAAGATTATCTGTTATTTTATATGAAGATATTGGTCTTGCTAATCCTAATTTGGGGCCTAAATTAAGAGCTGCTATAGAAAGTGCTAATTTAGTTGGTTTTCCTGAAGCTAGTTTATGTTTAGCACCTATTGTTATAGAGATGGCTTTATCTCCTAAAAGTAATAGTGCTTATTTGGCTATAGATAAGGTTTTAGAGTGCGTTAAAACTAAAACTCTAGGAGAAATACCTAAATGTATAAAAGCCCCTTGTATTGGCTATTTATACCCTCATAGTTATAAATATAGTATTGTGAAACAAAATTATTTACCAGATGGTATAAAAAATGAGAAGTTTTACATACCAAAGGAAGATTCTAATTATGAAAAAACGCTTAAGCTACAAAAAGAAAAAATAGAAAAAATTAAAGCTTTAATTGATAAAAAATAATTTATTTACTGTTTTAATTATATATGATATATTTTAGATGGAGGTAAAATTATGAAATATTGTTCAAATTGTGGAAAAGAATTAAATGTAGGAGATAATGTTTGTTCTAATTGTGGTAATGTAATTAATAAAACAATTACAACTGAAAATAATAAAACTAAAACAGATGGCTTTGCTATTGCAGGATTTGTATTATCTTTAGTTTCTTTATTTTGTTGTGGATCTACTTCTATTTTAGGACTTGTATTTTCTATAGTAGGTTTATCTAGAACAAATAAGAGTAATACAAACGGAAAAGGTCTTGCTATAGCAGGTATAGTTATTAGTGCAGTATTTTTATTGATCTTTATAATAATTTATTCTTTAGGACTTGTTACAAGTGTAACTAAAGATATTTACTATAACTCCTATTACTATTAATGAAAAAAAGAATTGTTAAAGTTATAACACTTGTTCTTATATTAATTTTATTAAGTATTATTTTTGTAAAGTTTGTAAATTTTCAGTGTATATATAAAAAATATTTTGGTTTTTATTGTACTGGATGTGGTTTTACTAGAATGATGAGGTCTATATTTCGTTTTGAGTTTTATCAAGCTTTTAGATATAATCCTTTGTTATTTTTTTTACTTATATTATTTATTCCATATGCAATTTACAAGACTATATACTATATAAAATATGGAGAGATTAATATTCCTATTAAGTTAGTTGCTGTTATAACTATTCTATTATTAATTTATATACTATTAAGAAATATAAGTTATTTTAAATTTCTTATACCTACTAAAATTTAAGTTTAATAAAAAAGATAGAAAATTCTATCTTTTTATTATGTCTTTTATTACATAACTTGTAATTAAAAGACCAGCTGATGCAGGAACAAATGAGGATGATGCAATAGTTTTACTATTTGTTTTTATTGGCTGTTCTTTTGATGTTAAACAAGTTATTTTGCCCTTTATGTGTTCTTTGTTTATCCAGGTTCTTAATACTTTAGATAATGGATCATAACTAGTCTTTCTAATATCTGTTATTTCTAGTTTAGAGGGATCAAGTTTATTACCTGTTCCAGTGCATGTTATGAATTTAATATTTCTATCTAAACATTCTTTTATTACTAATTTTTTAGTTTTTACCATATCACAACAATCTATAAAATAGTCTATTTTGTTTTTATTATCAAATATATTTTTAATATTATCTTCATTTATTAAAGAAGTTATTTTATTTATTTTTACTTTATCATTTATAGATAATATTCTCTTTTCTATTTCATCTGTTTTATACTTTCCTATATTATTTAAATTAGTCATAAGTTGTCTATTAAGATTTGTTATATCTATTTTATCATAATCAATAATAGTTATATTAATAATTCCTGATCTTATTAATGATTCGACTACGTATGATCCTACCCCTCCAAGTCCTAATACACATACATTATTATTTTGTATCTTTTTAAAATTATCTTCATTTATTAATAGCTTTAATCTTTCAAATTGATCCATAAAATCACCAGTAATATAATATCACATTTATTGTATTTAAAAAAGAACTTAATTGTTTTTGTCATTGTAAATTAAAAGAATTACTACGTATATATTAATAGTAATAATCCTTTTATTAGAATTTGTTATAGATCGTTTATATATTAATTAAATTATTTTGTTTGGCAATGTCCGGTTGCAGTCATAATATTATTAAATACATCTATTTTAGCACTACTGATACTAGATGAGTCACAACTCATATTTACACTATATAATAATTCGTTTGTTTTATCTCCGATTCCTAGAGATGCAAAACTACATGATGTTGCTGTTTGATTAACAGAATTAATATAACTTCCTTCTTGTGTTAAATCTATATTTGGTTCATATTCATTTAAAATACTTGTATCAATTTTTATAAACTCCATAGTTGGATATTTATCTGGTTCCTCGTATTTATTGATATACATATTTCCGCTTTCTGTTAAGATTACTGCATATTTACCGCCCATAGTGCATCCTAGAGTTCCATAAAATACTGCTTTTTTAATCTTTTCATTAGGTATAGTAACTTCTTGTGTTTTGCCATCTGAAACATTTTTATCAGCAGTTATTTTTATTTTATTATTTTCATAATCTACTACAAATTCTCCATATGTTGTATTAATTATATCATTTTCTCTTGTTGTTTTATTTGTATCTTTAGTTTCTTCAACTGTTGTTTTATCTTCTTTTTCTTCATCTTTTATTTCTGCTTTTTTT
>CAKORS010000050.1 GCA_934101605.1 uncultured Bacilli bacterium | reverse complement strand
ACATAAAGTAGCAGTTAACGTTTCTGGAGATAATTTAAAAGTTCAATACAAACCAAAAACAACAACTATAACAATAATAATAAAAAATAAATAAAAAAAGATGCTTGAGTTTAATAAAACTTAAGCATTTTTTTATTTTAAATCAATGTCTTCAACTAATAATCCAATATTTATAATACCAGCTATACCAACAACAGTATAAACAATTCTAGATAGTATTGAACCATTTCCAAATATAAAAGTAACTAGGTTAAAATCGAATAATCCGATAAGCCCCCATACTATAGCACCAACAATTGTTAAAAATAAACATATTTTTTGAACTATTATCATATTTCCTCCTTTTTGTATTTCAATAATAGAATGCAACAAAAATATAAAAATATTCACGAATAATAAGAATTTATATAAATATAATTAATTGAAAACAGTAAAGAGGTGAAAAATGAAAAAATATTTTTTAGCAATTATGCTAACATTGGCATTATTTTTAACCGGATGCAAAGGAACAGATGGATCAAAAATAAAATCAAATTTTATTAAAAATACAAATAAAATAAATGCCTACTATATGGAAGGAGTCTTAAATCTAACAAACAATGAAGACACATATCAATATGATGTAGAAGTAAGTTATGCAAAAAATGATTACTATAAAGTAGTCCTAACAAACAAATCAAATGACTATGAACAAATAATTTTAAGAAATGATGAAGGAGTATATGTAATAACACCAGCTTTAAATAAAAGTTTTAAATTCCAAAGTAATTGGCCATACAATAATTCACAAAGCTATTTATTACACTCAATAAAAGACGACATAGAAAAAGATGAAAATACAGACTTTGAAGAAAAAGATGGAGAATATGTATTCACAACAAAAGTAAATTATCCAAATAATAAAGAATTAACAAAACAAAAAGTAACTATAGATAAAAATATGAATCTAAAAAAAGTAGAAGTCTTAAATAAAGAAGGAGCGTCATTAATAACATTTACCACCACAAGTATCGATAAAAAAGCAACATTTAAAGATAATTACTTTGAAATAGATAAAAATCAAGAAGAAATAGATGAAAATTGTAAAGAAGATGATTGCAAAAAAGACCAAGATAATAAAGTAACAGAAAATAACAATACGGATAATAATAAAACGACAGATAATAATGAAAAAATAACAGAAGATAAACCTACAATTAAAGAAACAATATTCCCACTTAATTTACCTGAAAATACAACGCTTTCCAATAAAGAAGTAATATCACTAGATGATGGAGAAAGAATTATAATGACTTTTTCAGGAGATAGTCCATTTATCTTAGTAGAAGAAACAGCAGTAAAAGAAAAAGAATTAACAATAACACCTACATATGGAGAACCATTCCTATTAGTAGATACAGTAGGTTCTTTAACAGACATATCCTATACATGGACAAGTAATGGTATAGAATATTATATAGTATCAGATGTTATGTCACAAAACGAATTGCTAGATGTTGCTAGATCATTAAACACTGTATCAACAATTTCTACAAAATAAGAAACAAATAGTTTCTTTTTTTTTATAAATATTATATAATCAAATAGAGGTGTTAGTATGGCAAAGTCACAAAAAAATATAAGTAAAAACATAAGAAAAAACATAGAACATAGAAAGACAACAAAAGAAGATAGTGATATAAAAAATACAATTATTACTGCTCTTAAAATAATGATAGGAATTGTAATATTTATAATAATTCTTGTATTAATAACAAAGTTTGCAAATGGTGATTTTAAATCTAAAACAACAAATTTAAATCATTCAATAATTGCAGGTCAAATGTTTAATAAAGAAGAAGATATATATTACGTAGTTGTATATAGTTTTGATAATGAAGAATTAACAACTGCTATAGATGATATCAAAGATAGTGATAATAAGATTTATAAAATAAATATCAATGATAAGATGAATTCATCTATAATAGGAACCGAAGAAAATATTACAAGTAATTTACAAGAGTTAAAAATAAAAGAAGAAACATTATTAAAAATAGAAAATAAAAAGATAACTGACTCAATAAATGGATCAAGTGAAATAATATCTTATTTACAAGGATTACCTAAAAACAGTGAAGATTAGTTCTATATCTATAGAACTTTTTTATTTTATTTTAAATAATTATGTATTATAATGAATAAGGTGGAAATATGAAAAGAATTAAAGAAATATTAACAAAAGAAAAGAAATTAACTAATATAAATATAGCATTCATATCATTAATGGCTATGTTACTTGGAGTATCAATTGGTAATGTAATAACAAGAAGTTTATCTAAAACAGATACATATAATCAAATTGATGTTGTTTATAACAAAATTTTAAATGAATATTATAAAGAAATAACAGAAAAAGATTTACAAACAGCTGCAGTAAAAGGAATGATGAGTCTATTAACAGATAAACATTCTGAATATTTAACAAAAGAGCAAACAGAAGCATTTGACCAACTATTAGATGGTAGTTTTGATGGTATAGGAGTAGAAATAACAAAAAATAATGATAATAAGGTAGAAGTTGTTTCTATATTTGAAAATTCTCCCGCAGCTAAAGCTGGTATAAAAAAAGGAGATATTTTGCTTAAAATTAATGAAACAGATATAAAAGATAAAAGTTTAGATGAAGTAGTATCTTTAATAAAGAACAAAAAAAAGTCCATAAAAATAATTGTAGAAAGAGATAAAAAAGAAAAAGAATTTAAAATTGTTCCAAATTCAGTAGATATACCATCAGTAAGTTCTGAAGTAATAGAAAATAATAATCAAAAGATTGGATACATTAGATTATCCATATTTGCAGCTAATTCAGATAAACAGTTTGAAGATGCATACAACAAACTGAAAAATAAAAAGATTACAAAATTAATAATAGATTTAAGAGACAATGTAGGAGGTCATTTAACAACTGTTAATAATATTACTGAATTATTCCTAGGAAAAGATGTTCCTATGTATCAGATCAAGAAAAACAAGCAAAAAACAGTGTACTACGCCAAAAGTGGGAAAAATAGTAAAGATGAGATTGTAATTTTAATAAATAGTAATAGTGCATCCGCAGCAGAATTACTATCATCAGCATTAAGAGAACAATTAAAAGCCACAATTGTAGGAACTACATCTTACGGTAAAGGAACAGTCCAACAAGCAATGACATTAAAAGATGGTTCAATGATAAAGTATACAACTGAAGAATGGTTAACATCAAAAGGCAAAACAATAAATGAAAAAGGAATAACACCAGATGTAGAAATAAAACTTCAAGATAAATACTATGAATCATATGATAAAAAAGATGATAATCAACTATCCAAAGCTATTGAGTTATTAACTAAAGACAAGTGATTGTCTTTTTTTTATGTTTAATATATAATAAGAACAGAAAGAAGAGTGATAACATGACAACATATGTTCCTGGCGAAAAGTTTAATATTCACTGTTATAAACATAATGGTAATCTTCATAAAATATGGGATGAAGCAATTTTTATAGAAAATACAGAAGAATATTTAATCTTTGCAAATGAAAATGTTCAAGTAACAACAGAAGATGGCAAAAGTTGGACAACTAAAGAACCAGCGATAATGTTCTTTTCTAAAAAGAACTGGTTTAATATAATAGGACAAATAAAAAAGAATGGTATATTTTATTACTGTAATATTGCCTCTCCATATATAGTAGATGGTAAAACAATAAAATATATAGACTATGATCTTGATCTAAGAGTGTTTAATGATGGTTCATTTAAGATTCTCGATAGAGGAGAATATAAATATCATAAAAGAATAATGCACTATGGAAAAGACATAGAAAAAATTATTAAAGCTGAATTAACTATATTAATTAATAAAGTAAGAGAAAAAAATTTTCCCTTTAATAAAGAAAATATTTATAATTATTATAATGTTTATAAAAAAATTACAGAAAAAAACTTAGTATAATGCATTAATTAAAAAATATTTCATATATTATAGAGATGTATTTTTCATGTTTATAAAGCACAAAAATAGCATTTATAATATTAAAAAACCAAAAAATACAATTTTTTTAAAAAATTTTGCATTTTTTGTTGACATGAATAATTACATTTGATATAGTAATAAACGTTGACCGATAAAAAGGTTGAACAAACTAATTAAACGCTTATAAAACTTGAAAAAAATTAAAAAAAGTTTAAAAAAGTGCTTGACTTTTGAAAGGGCGTTTGATACAATTAAAAAGCAACTGAGAGAGAACACAAGATTTGATCTTTGAAAACTAAGTAAAACGTCAATTTAATTGATTTATTTGATAGCTAGGTTAAAATAAAAATCAAACTTAAAAATATATTTTATTCGAGAGTTTGATCCTGGCTCAGGATGAACGCTGGCGGCATGCCTAAGACATGCAAGTCGAACGGGACGGCCCATTGAAAGTTGAGTGCTTGCACAAGACCGGATTTGGATAACCGTCTAGTGGCGAAAGGGTGAGTAACACGTAGGAATCTACCTCAGAGACTGGGACAACAGTTGGAAACGACTGCTAATACCGGATGATATATAAAATGATACGTTATTTTATAGTAAAAGGAGCCTTTAAAGCTTCACTTTGAGATGAGCCTGCGGCGTATTAGCTAGTTGGTGAGGTAACGGCTCACCAAGGCGACGATGCGTAGCCGAACTGAGAGGTTGATCGGCCACATTGGGACTGAGACACGGCCCAAACTCCTACGGGAGACAGCAGTTAGGAATATTCGTCAATGGGGGAAACCCTGAACGAGCAATGCCGCGTGA
>CAKORS010000049.1 GCA_934101605.1 uncultured Bacilli bacterium | reverse complement strand
ATATATAAGTGTTTTAAATGAAGTAGATGAATATCAATCATCAATAATTGATTACTATGACTCAATGTTTTACTATCATGCTATGTCTATAGAAGACACTATAAAAGAAATAAAAAAAATAACCAAAGAAGATATACAAAAATTAGCAAACAAAGTAGAAATAGATACAATTTTTGTATTAAAAGAGGCTGATCATGAAAACAATTAATATTAATAATTTTGAAGAAAAACTAATATATGAAAAACTTAGCAATGGTTTAGAAATATATATGATTCCTAATAAACTTAAAAAGAATTTTTTCTGTATGATGGTAACTAAATTCGGAGGAAAAGACTTAGAATTTAAAATAGATAATAATGAATATAAAGTTCCCTCAGGAGTAGCGCATTTCCTAGAACATAAATTATTTGAAAGTAGTGACTTAAAACCTTTTAATTTCTATGCTAAAAGTGGAACTGATGTAAATGCTGTTACAACATATGATTATACTGGATACTACTTTTCAGGAAATAATGACTTCAACAACAATTTAATATATATAATAAATTGGTTAAATCATTTCTCTATAACAAAAGAAAAAGTAGATAAAGAAAAAGGAATAATTTTAGAAGAAGCTCATATGTATAAAGATGTTCCAGAAAGAGTATTAATAGAAAAATTAAATAACAATACTTTTATAAAAAGTAATAAAAGACTAAAAGTAATTGGTCAAGATAATGATATAAAAAATATAACAAAAGAAGATTTAGAGCTTTGTTATAATACATTTTATACACCAAATAACATGGCACTCTTAATCACTGGTAATTTTGATTATGAAGAAGCATTAAAAATAATAAAAGAAGAATATAAAAAAATAAAAAAAGAAAATGTTAAAGTAACAATTAAAGAAGAGCAAGAACCAGACGAAGTTCTAAAAGAATATGAAGAAATAAATATGAATATAGAACTACCAAAACTAGGTATTTGCTATAAACTAAATAAAGATAAGTTTTCTAAATTAAATATAAATAATTATCTACTAGATTATTATATTTTTATGGTATTAACATTAGGATTCGGAAATACATCAGAATTTTATGAAGAACTTTATAAACAAGAAAAATTCATATCATTTGATTATGATCTATCAGATATAAAAGATCATTACATAATTACTCTTTATTCAAATACAAATAAAGAAAAAGAATTAGAAGAATCTATAGATAATTATGTTAATAACATAAATCTAAATGAACAAGACTTTGAAAGAATAAAAAAATCTTGGATATCAACTGAAATAAAAGCAAGTGATTCTATAAATGCTAGTTTATATAATATTTTAGATGATATTCTAGATTATAATGAATATAAAAATAATAAAATTACAGATATAAAAAACTTAGATTTTAAGACGCTAGAAGAAGTAAAAGAGCTTCTAGATTTTAGCGCTAAATCAACAGTAATAGTAAAATAATAAGTGTAAACTAATATGTTAACTAATAATAAATGATTGCAATCATTTATTATTTTTGTTATTATAAAAATGAATAATAAGGAGATGGTAAAAGTGAATATACAAAATATCGAAGCTTTTTTCAAATTTCCAGGTATCCTAATAATAATAGGAATAGTTTTATTAATAATCTCTATTTTAATAGGAATTTTTACTTATAAAAAACCAAAAGAAGAAAAAGAAGTAAAAGATGATGGAAATGATACAGCTATAGAAATAGACAATAAGGAACAAATATATGATGCATCATCTAGTATGGATAATACTAAAATGCAATATAATTTTTTCAGTAATATGCCAATAAATGATACAGCTTTAGGAATGAATATAAACGAAAATAATGAAAAAGAAGGAAATATTCCCGATAACGCACTTTCTATAAATACAAATAATAGTTATAATGAAGAACCAATAAAAGAAAATGATAACTTTATAAATAACTATAGTGAGGATAATAGTTTAGTTATAGAAGAAGATAAAGATCAAATAAAAATGGATTTTCCAAGACCTACTATCATGGAAAATGAAGAAACAGAAAGTATTGAAGATCCAAGTATTGATAAAGAATTTGAACCTTTAAAAGAAACTCATAACGAAGAGTTTAATACTGGAGTATTTAATATAGATGATTTTAAAATGAATGATGAAGATGTATCACATGAGGAAATAGAATTACCTAAAGAAGAAAAACCAGTAGTAGAAGAATCATATCCATTCTCTAATTTAGAAAATGAAAATGAAGAAGAAATAACAATAGATGATATTATAGCTCAAAAAGAAAAAGAAGAAGTAAAACCTGTAATTGAACCAATTATAGAACCTGTAGAAGTAGCGAAAAAAGTTGAAATAGAAGATGAAGAGTTTGAAGAACCAGAAATAACAAAGCCAGTTCCTCCAAAAGCAATATATGGTGGAAAAAAACCATTAGAAAATGTTACTTTAAACTTTAATGAAGATCAACACGATGCATATTCTAATACTAATTTCCAACCAACAGGAAATATAGTAACGCCTTTAAATGATCCAACACCAAAGAAAAAAATAGAACCAACACCTATTGAAGAAATACCAGTAAAAGAAGAACAAGACGATGATTTAGAATTATTATAAAATTTAAGAAAAGATTAAACTTTTCTTTTTTTGTTACATAAAGTTTCAAAAAAATTAGAATTACGACAAAATACAACAAAATCATTTCTTATATCTTTCTATAATATTTATAAATAGAAGGAGGAATAACAAATGATTATAGGCATAACAGGCAGTAATAATAATGAAGTAGAAAGTTATTTATATGATAAATATTCATATAAATATTTAGATGTTAATGAGATAATAGAAAAGATATTATCAAAACAGGAATTAAAAGAATTTATAGAAAACAAAAGTTATAAAGAAAACATTACATTTTTTCTCAAGGTAAGAAACAAAATTGATGAAGAAATAAAAAAAGCGGTAGATAGTATAAAAGAAGATGAAACACTAGTAATAAATTATTCATTACTTGAAGATTCTTATATGTTTCCACTATGTGATTTAACAATAAACTTAAAAGAAAAAACTAATGAAAATTCTAATCTAACACTACTTAAAAAATATAAAGGAAATAAAATAAAAGATCCAAAAAAATATCATTTGGAACTTGATTTAAATAAAAATTGGCAAGATAAACTAAGTAGTTTTATAGACTATAATATGCATCATAAAACTAAAGTAACAGTAGTAGTGCCAATATATAATACCTCTGAATATCTTACAACTTGTATAAATAGTATCATAAATCAAACATATAAAAATCTAGAAATAATATTAATAGATGATGGATCAACTGATGAAACATTACAAATATGTAATGTTTTAGCAAAAAAAGATAAAAGAATAAAAGTAATACATCAAGAAAATAAAGGATTAGCGGAAACAAGAAATAAAGGAATGGATCTTGCAACAGGAGAATATATCTGCTTCATAGATTCAGATGACTATATAGAAAAAGATATGATAGAAACTCTTTTAAAAACAATCGAAGAAACAAAAGCTGATATATGTGAAGGAAGTTTCTACATTCATCAAAAAGATGGAACAATAGTAGACACTACAATAGAACAAAAAGGTAAAAAATATATAAGTGACAAAAAAGAACTAATCGAAGGTTATGCAGATGCTACAATTCTAATACCAGCATGGGATAAAATATATAAACTATCCTCAATAAAAAACATAAAATTTAATAAAAACGTTTTAAAAGAAGATTCTGATTATATCTATAAATTATGTAAAGAGGGCAAGACATTCGCTTTAGTAGATAAACCATTTTATCACTACATAAAAAGACCATCAACATCTTTAACAGGAAGTAAAATAAATGAAAAACTATTTACACTACAAACTTGGGGAAAAGAAAAATACAAAGAGGTTATGTCTTTCGGAGAAGAGTATAAAGATGCAGCAGAAAAAATATTATATAATAGCTTAGTTCATATCCTAAGAAACTACAAAAGAGATTATAATAACAAAGTATTAAAAGAAGGAGAATTTAAAGAAGAAATAGAAAGTGTAACAAACGATTTAATAGAATTATTATTACATGCTAAAGATGTTAAAAAATTTAGAAAACTAGATGAAGTATTAGAAATAATAAAAGAACTAGTAAATGATAAAGTTTTAAATAAAGATAAAATGCCTTCAGTAGAACTTCCTTGTATAGGAATACTATGGAATTCATTAAGTATAGATCAAAAACAGGAAGCTATAAATTTTATAAATAATAACGCAGAATTAAAAAATAGTATAACTATAGATTTTAAAGAAGACTATAGAAAATTTATAGATGAAATATATTTATACAATAAAGAATTTGAGGGAATTTCAGTTATAAAAGCAGGAACACTTATAGATAAATATGATAGCAATTCCATAATAATACTAAATATGGTAATAAAAGTAACAAACTATATATATTTTAATGATACAAAAGGTTATATGTTTGAAGAAGTAGCAGCACTAAAATCGTTTATAAGAAAATACTTTAAAACAAAAATTAAAGATTATGCCTACGATAATATATTCCATTTAACAGTTGATGATAACGAATACGATTACACTGAAAAAGTATGTAAAAAATTCGTAAGAGAGCATAAAAAAGATGCAAACATCTGAAATAGTAAAGAATATATATGACAAAACATTTAATAAAAAATCTTCTAATATAAAAATAGAAAAATTAAGTGGTGGCTTAAAAAATCACGTTTATTTAATTAATGATAATGAAAACAAAATGGTTCTTAAAATAGCACCTACTGATGAAAATAAAATGATTACAGTAGATAGAAATATTCTTTGGTGGGAAAAAGAAATGCTAGAATTAATGAAAAAAATAAATATACCAGCTCCAGAATTAATAAAATATAATGATGAAAAAGAAATTCATCCTTCGCCATATATATTCATGAGTTATATAGAGGGAATAAATTATCAAAAAGAAAAAGCGAAATTATCACACGAAGACCAAGAAAAAATAGAATTTGAGATGGGAAGACTAAGTTCTGAAATATGTAAAATAAAGAGTAATAGCTTTTTCTTACCTCATGACAAAAATAAAAATTTTCAAAATAATTACGATTTTGTGAATTATTTATTTGATAAATTATTAGACAATGCCAAAGAAAGCAATGTCAAATTA
>CAKORS010000048.1 GCA_934101605.1 uncultured Bacilli bacterium | reverse complement strand
AACAAAGATTTAGATGATTTAGAACTTACTAAACTTCTTACAAAAGTAAAATTAGTTTTAGAATCTATCGAATATGATTTATTTAGATCAATAGTAGTAAAAGAAAAATTAAGAGCAGATGGAAGAAAAATGACAGAAATAAGACCATTATCAACAGATATAGACTTACTTCCAAGAACTCATGGTTCAGCATTATTTACTCGTGGTGAAACACAAAGCTTATCTATTACTACTTTAGGAGCTTTAGGAGAACATCAAATACTAGATGGATTAGATTTAGAAACAGAAAAAAGATTTATGCTTCACTATAATTTTCCTCAATTTTCAGTAGGAGAAACAGGAAGATATGGTTCTCCTGGAAGAAGAGAAATAGGACACGGAGCTTTAGGAGAAAGAGCATTACTACAAGTTATTCCAAGCGAGGATGTATTCCCATATACAATAAGAGTAGTATCTGAAATACTAGAATCTAATGGTTCATCATCACAAGCATCAATTTGTGCTGGTTGTATGTCTTTAATGGCAGCGGGAGTTCCTATTAAAGCTCCAGTTGCAGGTATAGCAATGGGACTTATAACTTATGGAGATGAATACACTATCCTAACTGATATTCAAGGAATGGAAGACCATTTAGGAGATATGGACTTTAAAGTAGCAGGAACAAAAGATGGTATTTGTGCTTTACAAATGGATATTAAAATAAAAGGAATTACCAAAGAAATATTAAAAGAATCTTTAGCCCAAGCTAAAAAAGCTCGTATGGAAGTATTAGATGTTATGACAAAACAAATAGAAAAACCAAGAGCTGAAGTATCTAAATATGCTCCAAAAACTGTAACATTTATGATAAATCCTGACAAGATAAAAGAAGTAATAGGAAAAGGTGGAGAAACTATTACTAAAATAATTTTAGAAGCATCAAATGTAACAGCAGTAAATGATATAAATGCTGTAAAAGTAGATTTAGAAGATGATGGTAGAGTAATAATTTATCATACAGACAAAGAAATAATAGAAAAAACAAAAGAAATGATAGAAAATATTGTTCGTGAACCAGTAGTCGGAGAACTTTATACAGTAAAGGTTGTAAAAATAATCGAAGCAGGTTGCTTCTGTGAAATATGGCCTGGATGCGAAGGATTTGTTCATATATCAAAACTAGCAAATGAAAGAGTAGGAAAAGTAGAAGACGTAGTAAAAGTTGGAGACGAAATAGTTTGTAAAATGCTAGGAACAGATAATAAAGGAAGATATAATTTATCTAGAAAAGATGCTATAAAATAACAAAGCATCTTTTTCTTGTCAAAATAAAATGAAAATGTTATAATAAGGGCATTTCAGGGGGTTCTTATGGAAACACTAAGGCAATTTATAGAAAATAATATAAAAGTAGTTAATAGCTATAATGAAAGTTTATTAGAATTTGAAAAAATAAATCCTTTTTTAACAAGTAATAAAATAGGGTTAACTAAAGAAGTTTATAATTTTCTGTTAAATAACGAAAAAATAAAAACTATTTTAAACTTTATAATAGAGCAAAAAATCATAGAAATAAAAATAGGCAAATTAGATGAAATTTCTAATAACAAACTACTTATTTTATTGATAAAAGAATATTGTAATAATAATAAAATTAGATTTGAAAAAGAGTATATCGTGCCAACAAGTCGCAATAACAAAAATTTATATAAATGGGAACTAAATAAAAATGCATCGTTCAGCCAAATAGAACAAGATATTCTTTTTAAAAGAGTAAAAAACGGTGATCAAAAAGCAAGGGAAATACTAATTAATAATAATGTAAGATTAGTTTTATTTAAGGTGCAGCAATATTATGGATTACATAAACACAAGGACGATTTATTTCAAGAAGGTATGGTAGGACTTATGAAAGCTGTTGATACATATAATCCAGAACTAGGTATAAAATTTTCAACATATTCTTTGGTAGTTATAGGGCGTTACATAAAAGAATATTTAAGAATGATGCAAAATCCAATAATATACCCTTATAATATAGAAAACGAAAAAGTTAAATATATAAAAGAAATAAAACAACTATCAAAAAGTCTTAATAGAGTTCCAACAATAGAAGAAATAAAAGAAGAAACAGGTCTTGAAGAAGACAAAATAAAAATTTTTGCTCAAATGCAACAAAAAAGTATAAGTATTGATACAGTTGATGAAAACCAAAAAGAAATAGAGTGTATATATGATGAAAACCAAACTAAAGCATTTAATGATATAATAGACAAAATAACAGAAGAAGAAATAAAAGAAATAATAAATAATTTAAACTTGACTAAAAATGAAAATTACGTTCTTAAAATGCGTTTAGGACTAAACGAAAATAATGAGGTAAAAACACTAAGCGAATTAGCTATAGAGTTAAACTTAACAAGGGAAAGAATAAGACAAGTATATTTTTCAGCTATAAAAAAGATATATGCAGATGATACTGCTTTACAATTTGCAAAATATTCAACAAATGAAAAATTAGCACAAGAAATAGCAACGAAATTAAAAGAAAGATATAGTGGTAAATCAACACTAATTACTTCATCAAAAAAGTTTTCGGAACAAATAGACACTATAAGAAATCAAGCAGAAAGAACAAGAGTTAAATAATGATTTGGAGAATAAAACTATGAAAGATTTAGAACAATTTATAGAAGAAAATATAGATATAACAAATGAATATAGCACTTTAATAAAAGAAATTAATAAACTTAGCAGATTCATAAATGAAAGAAGTTTAGAAATGACTCCAGATATGTATTTAAATATTTTAAATAATAATAAAATAAATAACATTATAAAAAACATTGTAGAAATAAAATTTGTAGAGATAAGAGAGGGAAAGCTTAAAACACTATCAAATAATGAAATATTAATTACTTTGATAAAATATTATTGTGATTTAAAAAATATAAAATATGAAAGAGTTTATATAGAAACAGAAAATAGTAAAAAGTCGTGGAAAGAAACATTAAAAGCTAATGCATCTTTTACAGAAGAAGAACAAGTCTTACTTTTAAAAAAGTTAAATTTAAAAGATGAAAATGCTAGAAAGCTATTAATAGAAAATAATATAAAGCTTGTTTTACATAGAGTAAATAAATTTACTCATAACAAAGAACAAAAAGATGATGCATTTCAAGAAGGCATGATTGGATTAATACTTGCAATAGATTTATTTGATATAGAAAAAAATGTAAAGTTTTCTACCTATACAACTTGGTGGATAGATAGCTATATAAAAAGATATTTAAAAAGAAATGAACAAATAATAAAAATTCCTTATCATATTAAAGATAAATATAGTAAATATAATGAAGCAGAACAAAATTTAGAAAAAAGATTGTGTCGTAAACCAACACTAGAAGAAATAACAAAAGAAACAGGTTATAGTAAAAAAGAAATAAATGAAATTATTTTATCAAAAAGTTCTAATTATATATCATTTAACAATACAACATCTAAGGGAAACGATGAAGACATGAAAATAGAAGACGCTATAGCAGATGAAAAAACATCAAATATACCTGATGATGTAATAAATAAAATATTCAAAGAAGAATTAAGAAAAATAATAAGTGATTTAAATTTAACTGAAAACGAAAGATATGTATTTAAAATGAGAACAGGTATAAATGAACAAAACGAAATAAAAACACTAAATGAATTAGCTATAGAATTAAACTTAACAAAAGAAAGAATAAGAGCAATTGAAACAAGAACTTTTAAAAAAATATTCTCATCAAAAGCAATATTAAAACTAGCAAGCTACACAGAAGATGAAGAGTTTTCTAAAAAAGTAATTAAAAATGTAAGAGATGCAAACAAGAATACAAAACATTGTAAAGGCATATCTAGAATACAAATAAGAAAAATAATAGAGAGTCTATTAGAAGAACAAAAACAAGAAAGATCTAAAGCGTTAACAAGAAGTAAATAATATTAATATTAAAAACACTTGATTTATAAGTGTTTTTATTGTATAATTTTAAAGTCGATTTAAAAGAGGTGTAGTATATGGAAAAAATAATAAATATAGCAGTAGTAGCCCATGTTGATGTAGGAAAATCAACATTAGTAGATGCACTTTTAGGAACTTGTGGTGCATTAAAGCAAACTGAAGAGCAAGTATCCCAAATTATGGATAGTAATGATCTTGAAAAAGAAAGAGGAATTACTATTTATTCAAAAAACTGTTCTATAAGATATAAAGATTATAAAATCAACATAGTAGATACTCCAGGACATGCTGATTTTTCAAGTGAAGTAGAAAGAATTATTAAAACTGTAGATACAGTTATACTTTTAGTTGATTCAAAAGAAGGACCAATGCCACAAACAAAATTTGTATTAGAGCAAGCATTAAAACAAAATCTAAACCCAATTTTATTTATAAATAAAATTGATAAAAAAGATGCAAGAATTGATGAAGTAGTTAATATGACTTTCGATTTATTTGTAGAACTTAATGCAAATGATAAACAATTAGATTTTCCAATTCTTTATGGTAGTGCAAGAGATGGTTATATAAGATATGAATTAGAAGATACAAATAACGATATCATTCCACTTTTGGATACTATTATAAAACATACAGAGACATATAAAGGAAATGAAAATGACCCAGTTCAATTACAAGTATCATCTTTAGCATATGATGATTATTTAGGAAGACTTGGTGTCGGAAGAATAACAAAAGGAATATTAAAAACAGGAAGTATGGTAACAATTGTAAAAAATGATGGAACAAAAGAATCATCTAGAGTAGGCAAGATTTTTACAAATGAAGGTATTAGAAGAAAAGAAGTAAAAGAAGCTCAATATGGCGATATAGTAACAGTTCAAACTGTATCAGATATATCTATTGGAGATACAATTTGTGATCCAAATAACGTTGAAGCATTACCTCCAATTACAATAGAAGAACCAACAATGTCAATGAACTTCTTAGTAAATTCATCTCCATTCGCAGGACAAAGTGGTAAATTCTTAACTAATAGACACATTAAAGAAAGATTAGATAGAGAACTTGAGACTAACGTAGGACTTAAAGTTGAGTCATTAAATGGTGCTGATGGATATAAAGTATCAGGACGAGGAGAACTTCACCTTTCAGTTTTACTTGAAGAAATGAGAAGAGAAGGATATGAACTTTCTGTTTCTAAACCAGTTGTATTATTTAAAGAAATAGATGGTAAAAAATATGAACCATTCGAAGAAGTAATAATTGATACTCCAAATGAATATTCAGGAACAATTATAAATGATTTAAACGAAAGAAAAGGACAACTACAATCAATTACTAATGATGATAATAATACACACATAGTATTTAATGTTCCAACACGTGGACTTATAGGATATAGATCAACATTTATAACAAGTACTAAAGGTGCAGGAATAATGGTTAGAAGTTTTAAAGACTATGAACCATTTGTAGGAAGCATCCAAAGAAGAAAAAAGGTGTTTTAGTATCAATGGAAAAAGGAAAAGCAATGGCATTTTCATTATTTAACCTATCAGACCGTGGAACTTTAATAATAGAGCCAGCAACAGAAGTATATGTAGGAATGATTATTGGTATTAATAATAGAGATAATGATTTAGATGTTAATCCTTGCAAAAATAAAAATCTAACAAATACTCGTGCAAGCGGAACAGATGAAGCATTAACCCTTGTAACACCTAAGAAATTCACATTAGAAGAAGCCCTAGAATTTATAGAAGATGATGAATATGTTGAATTAACACCTGATAGTATAAGACTTAGAAAAAAGATACTAGATCCAAAAGAAAGATTTAGATTACACGGAAAAGAAAATTAAAGATGCACTAAAAGCATCTTTTTTTTGTAAAAATATAAAAAAAACATATATTTTTATAGTCATTTAAATAAAAATTTGATACAATAAACGTTGTGAGATAGTTAATATCTTAATATGTATAAGAGAAGGAGAGAGAGTAAATGAAATATGTATATGCATTTAAAGAAGGAAATGCAAGTATGAGAAACTTACTTGGTGGTAAAGGTGCCAACTTAGCAGAAATGACTAAAATCGGTTTACCAGTACCTCAAGGCTTCACAATAACTACTGAAGCATGTACTCAATACTATGAAGATGGTAGAGAAATAAACGATGAAATTAAATCTCAAATCGATGAGTAC
>CAKORS010000047.1 GCA_934101605.1 uncultured Bacilli bacterium | reverse complement strand
ACTTAGAACTGGTGAATCTGGATTTATGGGTGTGTCTATGGGAATGTTTGATTTAACTGCGGCAGGTATTACTTCTGCTTTGGTATTTAGTTTTTTATTCGCTTTAATATTTAAACCAAAGGATTGATGTAAAGTCATATTTTGGTTTTTTTTAATTCTTTTACTTTTCTATCCTTAGATGTTATAATATTTTTATAAATATAATAAAGGGGTATTAATATGTCAAAAGAAGAAGACTTAAAAAAAATAGACGCTTATTTTAGAACTTGTAATTATTTATCTGTTGGTCAACTTTATTTACTTGATAATCCTTTACTTAAGAGACCACTTAAAATGTCTGATATTAAGAGAAAGTTAGTAGGCCATTGGGGAACTGCTCCAGGACAAAATTTTATTTATGCGCATTTAGATTATGCAATAAAGAAATATGATTTAGAGATGATTTATGTTTCTGGTCCTGGGCATGGTGGAGAAGCTATGATTGCTAATAATTATATTGATGGAAGTTATAGTGAAGTTTA
Source organism: uncultured Bacilli bacterium (assembly GCA_934101605.1). Classification (GTDB taxonomy): domain Bacteria; phylum Bacillota_I; class Bacilli_A; order RF39; family UBA660; genus CAKORS01. The sequence continues at coordinate 5,791 of CAKORS010000047.1, read as the reverse complement.
TCCTGATATTACTCAAGATTATGAAGGATTAAAAAAACTTTTTAGACAATTTAGTTTTCCTGGTGGTGTTCCTTCTCATGTTGCTCCTGAAACTCCTGGATCTATAAACGAAGGAGGGGAACTTGGATATAGTTTATCTCATGCTTATGGCGCTATTTTAGATAATCATCAACTTATAGCGGCTTGTGTTATAGGGGATGGTGAAGCTGAAACAGGACCTCTTGCTACTTCTTGGCATATAAATAAATTTATAAATCCTAAAAGTGATGGTGTTGTTTTACCAATTTTACATCTTAATGGTTATAAGATTGCTAATCCTACTATTTTTGGTAGAATGAGTAAGACTGAACTTAAAAATTTTTTTAAAGGTTGTGGATGGAATCCTTATTATTTAGAGGGTTCTGATGTTATGTATATGCATGAAGCAATGATGGATATTGTAAAAAGAGTTATTAGAGATATAAAACGAAATCAAAGATTAGCTAAATTAGGAAAAGTTACTAATATTAAGTGGCCAATGATTATTTTAAGAACTCCTAAGGGATGGACTGGTCCTAAAGAGATTGATGGAAAAAAAATAGAAGGAAGTTTTAGAGCACATCAAATACCTTTTAGTGTTGATAAGGAACATCCTGATAATTTGAAAAAGTTAGAGGAATGGTTAAAAAGCTATAAACCAGAAGAGTTATTTAATAGCGATGGTTCTATAAAACAATATATAAAAGATATTTGTCCTACAGGTCGTTTTAGGATGGGTATGATAGATTATGCTAATGGAGGTTTACTTACTAAAGAAATTATTACACCTGATATAAGTGATTACGAAATAAAAGTTATTAAGGGAAAAACTAAAGCTAGTGATATGAGTATTTTAGGTAAGTATGTTAGAGATTTATTTGTTCTTAATAAAGATAATAAAAATTTTAGAATATTTGGACCAGATGAAGCTTTATCAAATAGATTAGGAGAGGTATTTAATGTTACTAATCGTTCATGGAATGAAAGTATTATAAAAAGTGATGAATATTTATCTCCTAAGGGAAGAGTATTTGATTCTTATTTATCAGAGCATGTTTGTGAAGGTGCTTTAGAGGGTTATTTACTTACTGGTAGATATGGATTTATGCATAGTTATGAAGCTTTTATTAGAATTATTGATTCAATGATGAGTCAACATGCTAAATGGTTAAAGATGTGTAAAGAAATTAATTGGAGAATGCCTATACCTTCTTTAAATTATATTTTGACATCTCATATTTGGCAACAAGACCATAATGGTTTTACTCATCAAGATCCTGGTTTTTTAAATCATTTAGCTACTAAAAAGGCTGATACTGTAAGAATGTATTTACCAATTGATGCTAATACTTTGCTTTCTTGTTTTGATCATGTTATTAAAACTAAGGATTATATAAATGTTATTGTGGCATCAAAACATGAAAGTTATCAGTGGTTAAGTATGGAAGAGGCAAAGGAACATTGTAAAAAAGGAATTGGTATATTAAAGTTTGCTACTAATTGTGATAAGAATCCTGATCTTATTATGACTTCTTGTGGGGATACACCTAATATAGAAGTTATAGCAGCTACTAAAATATTAAATAAATATTTACCTAATTTAAAGGTTAGGGTGGTTAATGTTATAGATTTGATGAAATTACAATCATCTGATCAACATCCTCATGGTATGACTAATAAAGAATATGATGAGATATTTACTAAAACAAAACCTATTATTTTTGCTTTTCATGGTTATCCTAATTTAATTCATGAACTTACTTATAAAAGATGTAATAATAATTTACATGTTCATGGATATATGGAAGAGGGAACTATTACTACACCTTTTGATATGAGAGTTAGAAATAAGATTGATAGATATCATTTAATACTTAATGCCGTAAAATATATTCCTAAAAAATATAAAACTAAAGAACTTATTCAATATTGTAATGATATGTTAAAGAAACATGCTGAGTTTATAGTTTTAAATGGAGTAGATATGAAGGAAGTAACAGAGGTGGATATAAAGTAATGAATGATATTATAGAGCTTATTAAATATAATTTTAAAGAAACTATAGAACTTTCTTATGATGTTAATAATTTTATAAATAATATAACTAAATCTATTAACAGAATGATTAATGATGGAATACTTGATGATGAAAATAAATATTTATTTATTAAAAATATTTTTAAAGAGTATTTATATGGAAATGAAAATAAAACTGGAAGATTTAAACAAATGTTGTTAAGATTTGATGAGATCTCTAATAGATATAGAGATTTAGAAAAAAATGATACTAATATAGAAAAGTTAAAAGAAGATTTAATTATTATGCTTGATACATCATCTAAGATAATGCTTAGTCAAGATAGAGAATATATAAAGAAAAAGATAAGGGAAGGATTTTTAAATAATAATAGTTTTTCTGAAAGAGAAAAGGGATTAGCTTTAAATATTTTAGTTAAAAATACTGAATTAGATATTTTATATGATGATTTAGTTATGAATAAGATAAATGATTGTAAAAATGCTGTAAAGTATAGTAAAGAGAAAGTAAAGGAAGATAATCCTATTATTGATAATAAAAATACTCCTAGTTTCAATGAAATGCTTAAAGATGGTAATACTTCTTTTGTTTCTAAAATTGATTTAGATGTAAAATAAAAATTCAAATTTATTGAATTTTTATTTTTTGTTGCAATTGCAACAAATTATTTTGTTTTCTTGTGGTAAACTTTAAACGGCTCGATGAAAGGGTGTTGATGATATGAAAGAATGGAAGAGTTTTAAAGAGGGGAATTGGGTTAATAATATAGATGTTGATAACTTTATAAGTTTAAATTATAAAGGGTATTTAGGTAATGAAGATTTTCTATGCGAAAAGACTTTAAAGACTAAGAAGGTTTGGAATAAATGTTGTAATTTATTGAAAAAAGAATTAGAAAGTCATGTTTTAGATATTGATACAGAAAATATGTCTGGTATTAATTCTTTTAAAGCTGGATATATATCTAAAGATGATGATGTAATAGTAGGTCTTCAAACGGATGCACCACTTAAAAGAATGGTTAATCCATATGGTGGTATGCGTATGGTTTATAGTGAACTTGATGCTTATGGTTATAAGTTAGATAGTAATGTTGATAAGTATTTTAATGAGTTTAGAAAGACTCATAATCAAGGAGTATTTGATTGTTATACTTCTGAGATGAGAAAAGCTCGTCATGTAGGGTTATTAACTGGACTTCCTGATGCTTATGGAAGAGGTAGAATAGTTGGAGATTATAGAAGAATTGCTTTATATGGTATAGATTATTTAATGGAGAAAAAACAAGAAGATTATAATAATTTACCTAAGACTATGACTGATGATGTTATAAGACTTAGAGAAGAAGTTTCTACGCAATACAGAGCATTAGATGAAATAAAGAAGATGGCTTCAAGTTATGGTTTTGATATTTCTAAACCTGCTAAAGATGCAAAAGAGGCTGTTCAATGGACTTATTTTGGTTATTTAGCATCTGTTAAGGAAAATAATGGTGCTGCTATGAGTCTTGGAAGAGTTGATGCTTTCTTTGATATTTATTTTGAAAGAGATTTTAATAGAAAGAAATTAACTGAAGAAGAAGCTCAAGAGATTATAGATCAATTTGTAATTAAGTTAAGATTAGTAAGACATTTAAGAACTCCTGAGTATGATGAATTATTTTCAGGAGATCCTACATGGGTTACTTGTTCTATAGGTGGAGTTGATAAGAAAGATTCTCCTATGGTTACTAAAACTTCTTATAGAATTTTAAATACACTTAATAATTTGGATACTTCTCCAGAACCAAATATGACTGTTTTATGGAGTGAGAAGTTACCTAGTAATTTCAAAAAATATTGTATGAAGATGAGTATAAAAACTGATGCTATTCAATATGAAAATGATGATGTTATGAGACCATTATATGGTAGTGATTATGCTATAGCATGTTGTGTTTCTGCGATGAGAATAGGAAAAGATATGCAATTTTTTGGAGCTAGATGTAATCTTGCTAAATCTTTACTTTATTCTATTAATGGTGGATATGACGAAAGATTAAAAACACTTGTTGTTGAAGGATTTTCTAAAAATACAGAAGAGGTATTAACTTATAGAAAAGTTAAGAAAGCTTATTTTAAGATGTTATCAGTTGTTGCAGAGCTTTATTCTAATACTATGAATGTTATTCATTATATGCATGATAAGTATGCTTATGAAGCAGGACAAATGGCTTTACATGATACTTATGTTAATCATTTAATGGCTTATGGAGTTGCAGGTCTTTCTGTTGCTTGTGATAGTTTATCTGCTATAAAATATGCTAAGGTAAAACCTGTAAGGGATAAAGATGGTATAACTACTGATTTTATAGTAGAGGGTGATTATCCTAAATATGGTAATGATGATGATAGAGTTGATAATATAGCAAAAGAGATTTTATCTTACTTTTATAAAGAACTTTGTAAACATAAGCCATATAAGAATGCTACTCCTACAATGTCAGTTTTAACTATTACATCTAATGTTGTATATGGATCAAAAACTGGGGCTACTCCGGATGGAAGAAAAGCAGGTATTGCTTTTGCACCTGGAGCTAATCCAATGCATGAGAGAGATTTAAATGGTGCTATAGCGTCTTTAAACTCTGTTAGTAAATTAGATTATGCTAATTGTTGTAGGGATGGTATTTCTAATACATTTTCTATAACCCCTAATGCTTTAGGAGAAAATTTAGATAAACAAGCTGATACTTTGGTTACTTTATTAGATGGATATTTTGGACGTGGTGCACATCACTTGAATGTAAATGTTCTTAATAGAGATATGTTAATTGATGCTATGAAAAATCCTAATAAATATCCTTTACTTACAATAAGAGTATCTGGTTATGCAGTTAGATTTAATAGACTTACTAAGAAGCAACAAGAAGAAGTTATTTCAAGGACTTTCCATGAAAAATTATAATTATGTATCTAAAATAGAAAGTTTCTCTTGTATTGATGGTCCTGGTATTAGAACAGTTGTATTTTTTTCAGGATGTAATTTAAGGTGTAAGTTTTGTCATAATCCTGAAATGTTTAAAATGAAAAAATCTAATTATTCAGTAAGAAGTTTAGTTAAAAAAATATTAAATAATAAATCATATTTTAAAAATGGTGGAGGAGTTACTTTTTCAGGGGGAGAACCTTTACTACATAAAGATTATTTAATAAAAGTTATAAAGAAGTTAAAACGTAAAGGTATTCATATTGCTATTGATACTGCTTTATATACTAAAGAAGATGTAACAGATTTATTAAAACTTGTTGATCTTGTAATATTAGATATTAAACATGTTGAAAAAGATGGTTATTATAATCTTACTTTTGGTGATATTGATATATTTAATAAAAATATTAAAATGTTAAATGGATTAGATAAAAAGGTTTGGATAAGACAAGTTATAATACCTGGAATTAATGATAATAAAAAATATATAAAATCATTAAAGAATTATTTAAAACAAATAAAGAATATAGAAAGAGTAGATTTTTTACCTTTTCATAATATGGGTTTTGATAAGTATGAGAAATTAGGTATAATTAATTATTTTAAAGATGTTAGACCTATGGATATAAAAAAGTGTGAAGAATTGTATCCTTATTTTAAAGAGATTTAAAATCTCTTTTTATTTTACACTTTTTTACAATAAAAGTTTTATTAATTAATTAATTAGTGTTACAATTGTTATGTATAGTAGTGATACTATTTAGG
>CAKORS010000046.1 GCA_934101605.1 uncultured Bacilli bacterium | reverse complement strand
ATAAAACATCTCCCATACCAATAATCCTACTAGCCATTCTATCAGGATAAAAATAATCCAACCCATCAAGTTTTTCAGATACACCAATAAATTTAATTGGAACATTAGTAAGATGTCTTACAGATAATGCAACTCCACCTCTAGTATCACCATCTAATTTAGTTAAAATAACTCCAGTTAAATCTAGCTTTTCATTAAATCCAGTTATTACATTAATAGCATCTTGCCCCATCATAGCATCAATAACAAGTAATACTTCTTGAGGATTAACATTTTTCTTTATATTTTCTAATTCATCCATTAACTCTTCATCAATTTGAAGTCTTCCTGCTGTATCTATTAAAACATAATCATTACCATTATTCTTAGCATATTCTATAGCATTTAAAGATATTTCTACTGGATCTTTCTTACCCTCTTCATAAAAATCCATACCTAACTCTTTAGATATTTGTCTTAATTGATCTATAGCAGCAGGTCTATAAACATCACACGCTACTAAAAGAGGCTTTTTACTATGTTTTTTTCTAAGTAAATTAGCAAGCTTACCAATAGTAGTAGTCTTACCACTACCTTGTAAACCAACAAGCATAAGTATCGCAGGTTTACCATCTAAATTAAGAGGAGCTTGTTCTCCACCTAATAAATCTTCAAGTTCATCTCTAATAATCCCAACAAACATCTCACCAGGAGTTAAAGACTTTTTAACCTCTTCTCCTAAAGCTTTTTCCTTAACCTTAGTAGTAAACTCTTTAACAACTTTATAATTGACATCAGCTTCTAATAAAGCAAGTCTTACCTCTCTTAACATTGGATCAATATTTTCTTCAGTAATCTTACCATGACCCTTAATATTCTTTATAGCATTCTGTAATCTATCAGTTAAACCCTCAAACATAAAATATTCCTCCTATTTACTTTTAATTGACTTAATATATGCATTAACCTTAGATGCCCAGGTTGTAGAACCTCCAGTATATCTTCTTTCCATCTTTTCAGGAGTATTCATTCCATATCTATAATAACTTGCAATAACATTTATATAAGCATCTATTCCCTCTTCTAAACTATCATATTTTTTAAAAGAAGTTCCATTACAACTAGGAGATCCTTTAAGTCCACCTAAATTATAACAATCTCTAACTAAAGAACTACATCCCCACTTACATCCTGTTTCATATAAAGATATAGCAACAGCAACATAAGGATCAACACCACGTTCCAAAGATTTCTCAACAAAAACACTACCAGTTCCTTCTAAAGTAGAACTAAGTGATTTATCTATCTGTTCAATAACTTGCTCTTTAGTCATATCTTCATAAACTATTTCCTTAAAAACAGACTCTTCCTCTGCCTTAGCCTCAAAAGAAAACTCTTTATATTCATCACTAATAACAAAAGGAAGCCTCATAGTAATAGTCCTTCTACCAGTATAATAATCATAAGTATATAATAAAAAATTAACAACCAAAATAACAAATAAAACAACTAAAAAACATAAAATAAATTTAAAAAAACTTTTATGTTTATTAAAAAACTTTAATAATTTATTATTTTTCTTCTTCCTCATAATACACCTCTATTAACAGGTAATTTAATTTTAACATAAAACTCTAAAATAAACAAAAAAAATCCCAGAAAAGTCTGGGATTTTTAATCTGTCATATATATTCATATGACATTATTATAATAACCAATAAAATAAATAATATACAAAATTTTTAAAATTAAGTTTTAATAGTAATAATCTTACTTGAATAAACACCCCAAAATTCATCTGCCTGATAAGCAGCTTTCATACTAGCAGGAACAGCTATATAACCTTTTCCTAAAGCAACTAAACTTTTATCATATCCAAGTTCATCAAAATCATCTGTATCAAACTCATCGCCAGCAGTTAATTTAAATACACGATCATTATTTATATCAATTCTAACTAAACTAGAAGTAAAAGCAAACATACCACTAGTATCCTCTACATTAGTAGTATCAAAACTACTTAAATTCAGATTTTTTAAACTCTTACAATACATAAACATTAAAGCTAAATTAAGAGTATTACTTGTATCAAAGCTACTAATATTTAAGCTTGTTAAACCACTACAACCATAAAACATAGAAGTCATATCCTTAACACTTGATGTGACAAAATTACTCAAGTTTAATGTTGTTAATCCACTGCAATCATAAAACATAGAATTCATATTTGTTACATTGGATGTATCAAAGTTACTAATATTTAAGCTTGTTAAACCACTACAACCATAAAACATAGAATTCATATTTGTTACATTGGATGTATCAAAGTTACTTAAATTTAATGATTTTAATTCATCACACCAACCAAACATAGAACTCATATCTGTTACTTTCGATGTGTTAAAGTTACTTACATCCAGTGTTGTTAAACCCCAACAATCATAAAACATAGAATTCATATTTGTTACATTGGATGTATCAAAGTTACTTAAATTTAATGTTTTTAATCCAGTACAATTATTAAACATAGAACCCATATTTGTTACTTTCGATGTGTTAAAGTTACTTACATTCAGTGTTGTTAAACCACTACAACCATAAAACATAGAATTCATATTTGTTACATTGGATGTATCAAAGTTACTTAAATTTAATGTTTTTAATCCAGTACAATTATTAAACATAGAACCCATATTTGTTACATATTCAGTAGAAAAATTTGTTGAATCAAAAGTAGTAACTGAGGAATAATTAAAAAATAATGCAGTGCTATTTTCAGGTGCATACACAACTCCATTATTTGATCCAATAACAAGTTCATATTTAGAGTTACTATCGTTATCATAATACCATGCCATAATAGATTTATTGTTGGATTGCGACATATCAAAACTGCCTAATACGTCGCTAGGAACTTCATTTGTTTTTGCAAAACTTATACTTTCTACCTTTGATTTTGCTATAGTTCCTGTCCTTCCTACTGTTGAACCTTTCGGTTTATACATATATGTTGTTTCTATTTTTACTTCCTGAAAATCAAATGTTAATACTATATTGTTAAATAATGTTGATGAACTTACATATTGTCCTGATTTATAACTTAATGTTATCTCCATTGTTTGCGTTCCATGAGCTATTGTATCACCAAGAGTATAATTTGATATTGTTACATTAAGTTTACTTTGTAGTGATGTTGGTAATGTTATACTATTTATCGTCATATCTACAAAACCTAAGTTTTTAACCTCTACTGTATATTTTACAGAAGAGTTACTATTTGGTAATGATATATCTCCAAATACTGTTTGTTTTGTCCAGTCCTCATTATAAGATAACCCTCCATTAACTCCAGAGTTTTCTCCTAAAGTTACATTCGTTATTCTTATATCTTTATCTGGTCTTATATGCATTGATAAATCTTTTACATCTACAACTGCATTAAATGCTGAATATCCTACTGTTACAAACAACACTAATATTGTTACTATTACTGATCCTAGCATTATTATTTTTTTATTTTTCATAATACCACTTACTTTTTTATTCCTTTTTCTATAATACAATTATACATATATATTATCAAGTATTTTTAAAAACTTTTTTGTCGCTTTGACACAAAATAAAAAGACCTTGAATTAACTCAAAGCCTTTGCTACTGCAACTGAAACCGATACTGTAGCACCTACAATAGGATTATTACCCATACCAATAAATCCCATCATTTCTACATGAGCAGGAACAGATGATGAGCCAGCAAATTGTGCATCAGAATGCATTCTTCCCATAGTATCAGTCATACCATAACTAGCAGGTCCTGCTGCCATATTATCAGGATGTAAAGTTCTTCCAGTTCCTCCACCTGACGCTACAGAAAAATATTTTTTACCTTCTTCAAGTCTTTCTTTTTTATAAGTTCCCGCAACAGGATGTTGAAATCTTGTTGGATTTGTAGAATTTCCTGTTATAGAAATATCTACATCCTCATGATGCATAATGCTAACTCCTTCTCTAACATCATCAGCACCATAACATTTTACTTTACTTCTTTCCGTATCAGAATATTTTATTTCCTTTACAATCTCTAATTTACCACTATTATAATCATATTTAGTTTGAACATAAGTAAAACCATTAATTCTTGAAATAATTAAAGCTGCATCTTTTCCTAAACCATTTAATATAACTCTTAAAGGTTTTTTTCTTACTTTATTAGCATTATTAGCAATACCTATAGCACCTTCTGCTGCTGCGAAAGATTCATGTCCTGCTAAAAATGCAAAACAAGAAGTTTCTTCATCAAGTAACATGCTAGCCAAAGCTCCATGTCCTATTCCTACTTTTCTTAAATCAGCAACAGAACCTGGAATACAAAAAGCCTGTAATCCCTCTCCAATATATTTAGCTATTAAAGATGCTTCTTTAACGTTTTCTTTTATAGCTATAGCAGCACCTAAAATATAAGCCCAACAAGCATCTTCAAAACATATTCTTTGAATACTCTTTACCATGTTATAAACATCTATACCTTTATCTAAACATATTTTATTAGCTTCATCTAAATCTTTAATATTATATTTTTTTAAAACTTTATCAATTAAAGCTTTTCTTTGATCATAATTTTCTATATCCATAAACTATTCCTTTCTTGGATCAATATACTTAACAGCTTCATCATATCTACCATATGTTCCACTAGATTTTTCTATTGCTTCCATAGGATCTATTCCTTCTTTTATTAAATCCATCATCTTATTAGTATTACAATATTTATACCCTATAATATTATCATCTTTATCTAATGCTTCTTCTAAAATATAACCTTCTGCTAAGGATAAATATCTAGCACCCTTAGCCTTTGTAGAATAAATAGTTCCTAACTGACTAGCTTTATTTCTACCTAAATCTTCCATACCAGCACCTATAGAAAGTCCCCCATCTGAAAATGCTGATTGACTTCTACCATAAACAATTTGTAAAAATAACTCTCTCATCGCTGTATTTATAGCATCACAAACTAAATCAGTATTTAAAGCTTCAAGTATAGTCTTACCAACTAATATTTCTCCAGCCATCGCTGCACTATGAGTCATACCAGAACAACCAACAGTTTCTATTAAAGCTTCTTCAATAATTCCGTTCTTAACATTTAATGTAAGCTTACAAGCACCTTGTTGAGGAGCACACCAACCAACACCATGAGTAAATCCTGAAATATCTTTTATATCTTTTGCTTGAACAAATTTCCCCTCTTCAGGTATTGGAGCAGGTCCATGATCACAACCTTTATTTACATAACACATATCATCTATTTCTTTTGTATATTTCATATATCCTCCTAACATAATTTAATTTTAACACTTAATTTTTTACCTGTAAATTATTATATTTTTGATAAAAATAAATAGTAATAAATAAACAAGATAATCCTAAACTAATTCCCGCTAAAACATCACTTAAATAATGAACTCCTAAATAAAGTCTACTAAACCCTATTAACATAATAAGTAAGATTATTAAACCAATAAATAAACATCTATATAACTTATTATTAACTTTTCTTATAATTAAATAAATCAAAAATCCATAAAAACATACATTAACTGTAGAATGCCCACTAGGAAAAGAAAAACCACTTTCTAAAATAAGTCCATTAACAGGTCTATCTCTTTTAACAATAAACTTAAATATTTGACTAATTAAAGCTACACCTGCTAAATTACTAGCTATAAAAATACCATCTTTATTCTTTCTAAAAATAATTAAAAATATAATACTTAATACTATTAAAAAAATAGTTCCACCACATTCAGTGATAATCTTAAAAAAAAGATTAAAATTATCATTTCTAATACTTACTATAAAATCACTTAACATCTTATCATATAAATAGACATTTCCACATAATACCCCTTTTAATAAAAATAAAAAAATAACAAAAAATATAAAAGATAAAATAAATAAATAATTCTTTTTTAAAAACTTCATATTATCACCAATAAAATTATATCAAAAATTTTAATAATTAAAAAGCAAATTAAGTTTTCTTAATTTGCTTTTGTGTAGTATATTTAATATTTGTATATGAATTTTATACTCATTTTGTAAAATAAATTATTTTTTCTTGTAAAAAGAAACAATCGCTTTTTAACGGTAAGGAGTGTTATCTATATCAATTTCGGTTTAAAACTTTTCATTCAATTTATAGTAATTATTATACAATCTATAATTACTCTACTTTTATTTGAAATCTAATAAACTATACCTTCTCCTTTTTAATCTATATCCATCACTTCCTTTCATGATTATATAATAAAATAGAATTATTAAATAAATATTAAATCATTAAAAATATTTTATTTTTTAAATACAACCTTAAAAGTAGTAACTTTTTTATCTTGAATAGCTTCAATAGTT
>CAKORS010000045.1 GCA_934101605.1 uncultured Bacilli bacterium | reverse complement strand
GGAAAAGATACATTAACTGGTCACTACGAAATAATGGGTATTAAAAGTGATATTCCTTATAAAACTTTTACAGAAACAGGTTTTCCTAAAGAATTAATCGATGAAATAGAAAAGAAATGCAAAAGAAAAGTTATTGGTAACATAGCAGCAAGTGGAACAGAAATAATAAAAAGCTTGGGAATGATGCAAGCTCAAACTGGGGCTTTAATTGTATATACATCAGCAGATTCTGTATTACAAGTAGCAGCACATGAAAGAATAATACCTCTTGAAGAATTATATAAAGATTGTGAAATAATAAGAGAAATAACAACAAAACCAGAATGGCGTGTTGGACGTATCATAGCAAGACCATATATAGGAAATACCAAAGAAACATTTAAAAGAACAACTAATAGACATGATTACACTCTAAATCCACCAATGGAATCTGTTTTAGATAAATTAAAAGAAAAAGGATTAAGCGTTATATCAATTGGTAAAATATATGATATCTTTAATGGATGTGGAATAACTAAAAAGATAAAATCAGGAACAAATAAAGAAGGCGTTGATAAAATACTTGATATTATGGATAAAAAATTCCATGGTTTATGTTTTGCTAATCTTAATGATTTTGATACAAAATACGGTCATAGAAGAGATGTAGAAGGCTATGGCGAAGCAATTGAAGCATTAGATGTAGAAATACCATTGATACTAAATAAACTTAAAAACAATGATTTATTAATTATTACAGCAGATCATGGTAATGATCCAACTTATAAGGGAACAGACCATACAAGAGAAAATACACCAGTTATAGTTTACAGTAGATTATTTAAAGAACCAAAAAACTTACCTATCTTAAAAACATTCGCAGATATCGGAGCAACTATAGCAGATAACTTTGATGTAGAAAAACCAATAATCGGAGAAAGTTTCTTAGATAAATTAAAATAATAAAATAAAAGGGGAGGGGAGTATGAAAAAAGCACTATTCTCTATAATATGTTTATTTATCATTATCATAACCGTAGGATGTAAACAAATTATTCCAAAAACAGAATACGAAATAAACGAAACAGCAATAATTGATAACATCAAAATAAAACTAATTGATAAAAAAATAGAAAATAAAACATTAGAATTAGTATTTGAAATAACAAATCAAAATGATAAATCAATAACATTAGACCCTGATAATAATTTTAAACTTTATGATAATCAAATAGTATTATCAAATATATATACTGGAAATAAAAATGTTTTAAAACAAAATAAAACAACAAACTACACATTACAATATAATATAGAAGAAGAACAAGAAATCTATAATATATATTTCTATTCAGGAGTAGTAGAGAATAATATAAAATTTATTATTGATAATGCAAATGAATAAGAACTTAACATAATATCAATTATAGGAAGTTATTAAAATAGAAGAAAAGAGATAAATATATAATAATAAATTATATTTTTTCTCTTTTTTATTTGTATTATTTATTAACTATTAATTTATAATTAGATTCTTATCTTTAACTAATTAATTATTAATAACTTTATATATAATAAAATAAATCTAATATTTAAATATATAATAATATTACTTATTACCAACTATATTAATATAAACATATATATTAAGTAAAAATATGTCCTATCACCCTACTTTTACTTAAGAAGCATAAATAGGGGACTTAAAATAAAAAAATAATTTAAATCGAGGTGGACAACTATCTATCTTTTTAAATCTCGATTTAAATTAGAGCACATAAAAAATAGTAAAAAAATTACTATTTCTTTAATTTATCTATAGCTTTATCAAATATAGGTTTTAATCCAATATTTCCTGATCTATGTGGTGGTAATTGATAAATATCATGTCCTGGAAACTCATTAGCTTCAATTAAGAAAGGTTTATTTTTTCCAACACATACATCCCAACCAACAAGATTAACCTTAGGAACCAAAGAAGAAGCATCTTTACATAGTTTCTTTACATCTTTCCATAAAGGTATCTCTACCCCTACTATATCACAATTAGTAATAGGGTGGTTATAATATAAATTTTCATCCTTATCTATCGCAGGATATTCTATTTTACCAGTATCTATATTAATCGGAGCAGTCATACCACCATGATTAAAATTATCTACAACATTATTATAATTTCCAATTCTTATAAAAGCTGCTACTACTTCCCCTCCTATTGTTACAACTCTTAAAGTATTAACTGAAGTAGGATGTATCTTCTTAAGAGTATCACATTGAATAGCAAGTTCTTCAATTAAAAGTTGTTTATTATCTAGAAGTTCATTAAATATCTTTTTTCTATTATTTTTATTAGTAGTTATAATTTCAATACCTTTACCACAAGATTGATCAACAGGTTTAACTATAAATTTATTATGTTTATCACAAAATAAATTAAATTCTTTATACTTATTTTCATCTATATATAAATAATCTCTATTTAAATACTTTTTAAACTTTTCATTAAATAAAACTTTATTATGAAATATTTTACTTTCTTCAGGATCATTTAAAGTCTTAATATAATTATTATTAACTCCCCTAGTAATAATAGTAGATTTTTCATAATCATTCATATTATACATTTCAAACAATCTATAATCTACATATCCAGCTTTATATTTAATACCAGTATATATTATATCAAAAAAGATAAATACCCTACTCTTTTTAGTTTTATTATGAATAAAGTTTATAGTCTTAAAAAAGTTCTTATAATTCATAGAAAATATTCTTTTAAATAAATATTTCATATTATCACCTATTTCTTTATTTTTAATTTTCTAAGTAATTTATCAATATAAGATTTACCTAATACTTCTTCCAAAATACCATTCTTATATGTTATAAATATATAAATAGCACAAGATATAATTCCCATAAGAGCAAGTTGCCATAATACATTTATATAATTAAGTTTAACATGAACTAATAATTTAAATAAAACTAAAACTAAAATCATACCTAATGAAGGAATTAATATCTTCTTTAAAGTATGTAAAATAGGTCTATAATTAAATTTCAAAGTTTTCTTTAAATATATAAATACTATAAGATAGGAAACAAAACATCCAATTATAGTAGCACACATAGTAGCAATATATGGAGGTATTATAGTTTTATTAAATAAAATAATAAGTGGTATATCTAAAATAGAATTAACAAGTAAACCTGCTACTGTATTAATATATATAATTTTAAACTTTTTCATACCTTGTAAAGCAGTATTCATAACAGTTAAAACACCCATAAAAATATTAACTATAGCAGATACCATAAGAACAGTAGATCCATATATACTTTCTCCATAAAATAAATAATAAACCTCTTTAGCAAAAGTAATAATAACAATAGTCATAGGAACAGTTACTAAAAGCATAGTACTTACAGATTGATTAAACTTACTGTTTACATCCTTCATATCACCTTTAACATAACTACTCATCATATGAGGAATTAAACTAGTAGTAAGTCCCATCGAAATAGCTACTATAACCATGCATATTTTAGGAGCCCAAGTAACAACAATAGAACTTACAACCTCTATATTATTACTACTCATACCAATCATATTTAATCCCTTAATAATAAGTTTTAAATCAACTGTATCATATAAAGTTTGAATAACAGAAATAAGAATTAAAGGTATACAATACATAATAATCTTCTTAAAAATCTCTTTATTAGTAATATCGTCTTTAACTAAATTATCAGTATTAAGTGTTTTATCTTTACTTTTTTTAATAAATAAATATATATACGCTATTAAAGCTCCAATAAAGGCACCAAATAAAGCTATAGCAACACCAACTGCTACTTTTAACTTAAATACCTTAATAGCAAGAAAAGATCCCAATAAGACAACTATAATCCTTACAACTTGTTCGATAACTTGACTAATAGATGTAGGAGCAATAAACTTATGTCCTTGTAAATACCCTCTTAAAACACTTAAAAAAGGAACGATAAGTAAACAAGTAGAAATAGCTCTTATAACTAATGAAATATCATTTATAGAATTAGTACCAGTAACTCCAGAAGTTAAAAATAAAGCAATATATTCAGCAAAGAAAAATATTACTACAAAACTTATCGCAGATAATAAAAATACTAATTTATTACCAATCTTAAAAGCTCTTTCTTTAGCATCATTTTTATTCATAGTATAATATTCACTAATAATCATACTAATAGCAATAGGAATACCAGCAGTAGAAATATTTAAAAATAAATTATATATAGTATATGCATAACTATATAAAGCACCACCAGAAACACCTATTATCTTATAAAAAGGAATAACATATAAAGCACCTAAAATCTTAGTAATAATAATAGAAATAGATGCAACTACAGTTCCCTGAATAAAAGAATTTTTCTTCATATTTTTTACTCTCCTAAACACATTAATTTTATCATAAATAAATAACAAATACAAATAAATAAAACAACATACTATTAGTATGTTGTAAAATAAAATATTTATAAATTATAAAATATAACTACTTCTATTTTCTAAAAGTTTAATTCTTCTATTATAAGATTCTATCAAATCTTCTTGATAAGCAAGTTTAAAATTTTTATTCTTAAGCTTAATTAAATAAGAAGTAAAAAAAGGATTAAGTATTAAAATAGGTCCTAATAAAGATGTAGCAAAAAAGTTCTTATAATGAATACCATCATAAATTATATCAGGATTCATTCCAATACATCCTTTACAAGCTTTTATAAAAGGATACTTATTATTTCCATACATAAAAGTAAATTGACTCTTATTCCCTACTATTTTCATATCATTAAACTCTCCAATAAATAAAGAATTATGACGTTTTTTCTTATCTCTTTCGAAATAAACATCAAAAAGTCCTAAACAATCAATCTTCTTATTATCTTCTTCAATATAATTACCTATTATTTCAATAGCCATACCAGTAAATAAAACTATTACCTCTTCTTCAATTCTTTTTTTAAGAATATTCTTATATTTAGATAATTTTTCAATTATAACTGATTGATATTGTTCAGACATAGATCCAAGATAAATCATATCAACCTTATGTTTAACAAAGAAAGGTTCTTTATTAATCGGTGTATAAATAAACTTAGTATCTTTCATACATTTTTCTAAATAAGATACATTAGCAGAATCACCAAAAATATTAGTTAATTCAGGATATAATATTTCTATAGTCATTATCTTCCCTCCTTTAACCATTTTTCTCTTATCTTATCTCTAAGTTTTCTAGGTCTTGTTACATTTTCAACATCATATAAAATCATAACTCTATCAATTCCATCAAATGTTACATGATCAATTGTTGAATCCTCATCAAACACACAAATAATTTTTTCAGGATCAACTCCTTGAATCATCATTGCAATTTTATAATCAAGTGCTAAATAACTTCCAATAATAATTTTTTTAATATTATCTTTTTTTAAATAACTAAAATCTGTCTCATATATCCAAGTTACAGTCTCTGTTTTATCACTAAGACAACTTTCCTCTGTAAGTGTCATTATAATCTCAATATTTTCATCAATATTCCCAATATGTTCAAATATAGTAGATGCAGAAGATCCGTTTTGCCCCTTAGCAACTTGAAGATCAAATTTCATTCCATTATCACATACAAAATTCTCTCTTGATGCAGGTATTTTAATTTTTCCCTCAAGCTCTTTTATTCTCTTATCATCATACCCCATAACCTTAAATAACGTAACAACAGATAAAACATTAAAAACATTAAAAAGTGATGGAGAAAGCATTTTATAAGAATTAATACTTTTGCCATTTACAACATCAAAAGTCATCTTTTTATAATCTATATTCTTACCAATATATTTTGCATCTTTTGATTTGAATCCACAATTAAGACATTTAACTTTTCCCAAATGTCTATAATGTTGATATTCATAATTTATCTTTTCATAACATTTAGGACAAACAGGAAAATCACTATTTGGAGAAATCTTTACAGTATCACAAGTTTTCTCTAATCCATAAAAATATGTTTTATTCTTAATGTTCATCATACTGCTAATAGGATCATCAGCATTAAGAATAACCTTTGTATCAGGAACTAAATTAAAAGCCTCTTCTAGTCTATCAAAAATAAAACTTACATAACCATTTCTTTTAATAGAATCTCTAAATAGATTTGTAACTATCATATAATCAGGTTTAATAAATGGTAAAGTATAAGGAGATGTCATCTCATCAATTTCTAATACTGCCACATCTTTTCTAGGTTTATTAAAAATAGTAACAGCATCTAAAAGACATCTTGTATGTCCAGCTAAAACATTAGCACCCCAATCATTATAAGAAACAGTTTTGCCATCTAATCTTAACATATCAGTAATTAAACTAGAAACAGTAGTTTTACCATTAGTACCAGTAACCCCTATAACAAGTTTAGGCTTAGCTATATATTTAATAAAATCATCACAAAATCTATATGCTAATAGTCCTGGTCTATCATC
>CAKORS010000044.1 GCA_934101605.1 uncultured Bacilli bacterium | reverse complement strand
TGAGTACATTAAAGAAATGGAAGAAACAACTGGAAAAAAATTCGGAGATAAAGAAAATCCACTACTTGTTTCTGTTCGTTCTGGTGCAAGAGCATCAATGCCTGGTATGATGGATACAATACTTAACTTAGGTCTTAATGAAGATGTAGTAAACGTTATAGCAGAAAAATCTAACAATCCTCGTTGGGCTTGGGACTGCTATAGAAGATTTATCCAGATGTATTCTGACGTAGTTATGGAAGTTGGTAAAAAATATTTTGAACAACTAATCGATGCTATGAAAGAGAAAAAGGGAGTAACTCAAGATATAGAACTTGATGCTGATGATTTAAAAGAATTAGCAACAGAATTTAAAGCTGAATACAAAGAAAAAATAGGAGAAGACTTCCCAGATGATCCAAAAGAACAATTAATGGGAGCTATTAAAGCTGTATTTAGATCTTGGGATAATCCAAGAGCAAACGTATACAGAAGAGATAACGATATCCCTTATTCTTGGGGAACTGCTGTAAACGTTCAATCTATGGCATTTGGTAATATGGGTGATGACTGCGGAACAGGTGTTGCCTTTACTCGTGACCCAGCAACTGGTGCAAAAGGATTATTCGGAGAATTCTTAACTAATGCTCAAGGAGAAGACGTAGTTGCAGGTGTTAGAACACCTATGAAAATAACTGAAATGGCTAATAAATTCCCAGAAGCATTTGAAGAATTTAAAAAAGTTTGTAAAACTCTAGAAGAACATTATAGAGATATGCAAGATATGGAATTTACTGTAGAACATGGTAAACTTTATATGTTACAAACAAGAAATGGAAAAAGAACAGCACAAGCAGCTTTAAAAATTGCTTGCGACTTAGTAGATGAAGGAATGCGTTCTGAAGAAGAAGCAATCGCAATGATTGATCCTCGTAACTTAGATACATTACTACATCCTCAATTTGATGCTAAAGCATTAAAAGAAGCAACTCCA
Organism: uncultured Bacilli bacterium; assembly: GCA_934101605.1. Taxonomy (GTDB): domain Bacteria; phylum Bacillota_I; class Bacilli_A; order RF39; family UBA660; genus CAKORS01. The sequence goes on along the minus strand of CAKORS010000044.1, from coordinate 5,625 downwards.
ATCGGAAAAGGTTTAGGTGCATCTCCAGGAGCAGCTTGTGGTAAAATAGTATTCTCTGCAGAAGATGCAGAAACTTGGGCTGCTAAGGGAGAAAAAGTTGTTTTAGTAAGACTTGAAACATCACCAGAAGATATAACTGGTATGAAAGTATCACAAGGTATCTTAACAGTTCGTGGTGGTATGACATCACACGCTGCCGTAGTAGCACGTGGTATGGGAACTTGCTGTGTTTCTGGATGTGGAGACATCGCTATGGACGAAGAAAATAAAAAATTCACTTTAGCAGGAAAAGAATTCCATGAAGGTGATTTAATTTCAATCGATGGAACAACTGGAAATATCTATGATGGAGTAATTCCTACAGTAGATGCAACTATAGCAGGTGAATTCGGAAGAGTTATGGCTTGGGCTGATAAATATAGAAAACTAAAAGTTAGAACTAATGCTGATACTCCAGCTGATGCTAAAAAAGCACGTGAACTTGGAGCAGAAGGTATCGGTCTTTGTAGAACAGAACACATGTTCTTTGAAGAAGACAGAATAGCAGCATTTAGAGAAATGATTTGTTCTGACACAGTTGAAGAAAGAGAAGCAGCTCTTGATAAGATTTTACCTTATCAACAAAGCGATTTTGAAGCTTTATATGAAGCTTTACAAGGATTACCTGTAACAATCAGATATCTAGATCCACCTCTACATGAATTTGTTCCAACAGAAGAAGCTGATATCAAAAAATTGGCAGAAACTCAAGGAAAATCAGTAGAACAAATCAAAAACTTAATTGCATCATTACATGAATTCAACCCAATGATGGGACACCGTGGATGCCGTTTAGCTGTTACTTATCCAGAAATAGCTAAAATGCAAACAAAGGCAGTTATTCGTGCAGCAATTAATACTAAGAAAAAACATCCAGATTGGGATGTAAAACCAGAAATTATGATTCCACTTATTTGCGAAGTTAAGGAATTAAAATATGTTAAAGATATAGTTGTAAAAACAGCAGATGAAGAAATTAAAAATGCTGGTATCGAATTAGAATACGAAGTAGGAACAATGATTGAAATTCCAAGAGCAGCACTTACTGCTGATGAAATAGCAAAAGAAGCTGATTTCTTCTGCTTCGGAACTAACGATTTAACACAAATGACATTTGGATTCTCAAGAGATGACGCTGGAAAATTCTTAAATGCATATTATGATAAAAAAATATTTGAAAATGATCCATTCGCTAAACTAGACCAAAATGGTGTAGGAAAACTTATGGAAACAGCAATTAAACTTGGAAAAGCAGAAAATCCTAAATTACATATAGGTATTTGTGGTGAACATGGAGGAGATCCATCTTCAGTAGAATTCTGTAACAAAATAGGACTTGATTATGTATCATGCTCTCCATACAGAGTTCCAATCGCAAGACTTGCTGCTGCACAGGCTGCTATTAATAATAAATAATCTTTAAAATATAATAAAAGTATGTTACAATCTTGTTAACATACTTTTTATTTATAAAAAAGAAGGGATTAAATCATGAATAGAGAAATAGATAACTATTTATTATATAAAAACTTACCAAGTATAGATATTCATGGAGAAGATAGAGTAGGAGCTAAAATAAAAATAGAAGTTTTTATTAAGGAAAATTATATATTAAAAAACAAATTTTTACTAATAATCCATGGCAAAGGAACAGGAACATTAAAAAATACTACAAAAAAAGTTTTAAAAGAAAATAAATTAGTAAAAGACTATAAACTAGACATATTTAATCCAGGTGTTACCATAGTAGAATTAAAGCAGGAACATTAAAGTCCCTGCTTTATTACATTTGCAAGCATATTCTTTCTTTCATTATCAGAATTTTTCCATATTATCTCTAATAAAACCCCCATACCAGGAAGTAAAATTTCATCACTTCTATTAACAGATTCATCAACCATTTTAATAATGTCTCCTTCTTCTGAATCCTTAATATTATTAATAACACTTCTTCTTATATTTAAATCCATATTTATCACCAATATTATTATGTAAAATTTTAATATTTTAATACAAACTATTGAAAATAAAATATATTTATCATATACTTAAATCATAAGGAGGAATATAAATGACAGCTTTAATAATTATAATCATAATCGTAGTTTTACTAGTATTGTTTTTAATTTCAACATACAATACATTAGTAAGATTAAGAAACAGAATGAAAGATCAATGGGCACAAATTGAGGTTCAATTAAAAAGAAGGGCAGACTTAATACCAAACTTAGTAGAAACAGTTAAAGGTTATGCAAAACATGAAAAATCAACTTTTGAAGATGTTGTAAAAGCAAGAAATACATATGTTTCGGCATCAACTCCAGAAGAAGAAATGAAAGCCGCTGGAGAAATGACTCAAGCTTTAAACAAATTATTTGCTTTATCAGAAAGTTATCCTGAATTAAAAGCAAATGAAAACTTTATAAGTTTACAAAATGATTTAAAAGATACTGAAGATAAAATTTCTGTTTCAAGACAATTTTATAATGATACAGTTTTAACTTACAACAATAAAGTTGAAATGTTCCCATCTAACATTATTGCAGGAATGTTCAGCTTTCAAAAAGGTGCTTTCTTTGAAGCTTCTGAAAAAGATAAAGAAGTACCAAAAGTTAGTTTTTAAGACTTACTAAAAGTAGGTCTTTTTTTGGAGGGTATATGAAAAAAATAAAAACAATATTATTTTTTCTAATATTAAGTTTAATAACTCCTGTTACTTTAAATGCAAAAAGTATTACAGAGGTTGATTACACAATAAATAAATATAATATAGAAGCAAATGTAAAAGAAAATGGAGATTTAGATGTATGTGAATACATAAGCCAAAGGGGAAGTTTTAATGGCTATGTAAGAGAAATATATTATAAAGGTGGAGATGAAACCTATTCTCCAGATAATTTAACTAATTTAAAAGTATATGATGTTAATCCAGATAATCTAGAAAAGATAAAAGAATTTGAACTAGTAAACTATGCATACAAGGGCGACGAACTAAAATATACAGTTGAAGAAACAAATCTTGGTCCTAAAATAACTATGTATAATGCTAATTCTAGTGGTTCAAAAGGTTACGGAATCTGCTATACACTAAATAATATAATTATAGTTCATAATGATGTAGCAGAACTTTTCTATAACTTTATACCTAAAGGATATGAAGAAGTTTTATATAATGTTAAAGTAAGTATAAACTTGCCGAAAACCGACCCATCATTAAGAGTATGGGCTCATGGAGCTTTATACGGTGATGTAAAAAAAGAAGATAACAATAATACTTCATCTTTAGTGGCAACAATACCATTTATAAATCCAGGAGAAGTATTAAATGCAAGAATGACATTTGATAAAAATTTAGTTTCATCATCAACTAGAATAAGTAACGATGATGCCTTAGAAAATATAATAAAGTATGAGACAAATCTTGCGAATATTGCAAATGAAGAAAGAGAACAAGCAAGAACTATAGAAAAAATAGGTTATATAGTAAACATAGCTTATTCTTTATTCTTAATATGCATGATGATTTATTTATATTTTAAATATGATAAAGAATACAAATTAGATTTTGATATGGAATATTATAGAGAATTTCCTAATGATTATGGTCCAGAAATATTAGAATATTTACTAAAGAAAAGAGCTAATACTGGAGGATATTCCGCTAGTATATTAAATATAATAAATAAAAAATATTTTAAAATTGAAGAAACAGCTGATAAAAAAGATGTATTCTTTATAAAAGATGATAAATTTAAAGATAAATTAACAAAAGAAGAAACACTAATCGCAGATTTTTTAATTGATAATATAGGAGATAAAACTAAAGTTAGTATGAATTCTATAAAATCATATGGCAAAAAAGAAGAAACAGCAAAAGACTTCTTAGAACATTTTAATAAATGGAAAAAAGAAGTAGAAACTTTAGGAAAGTCATATAACTTCTTCGAAAAAACAAATAAATTAGTTCCAATATTAATTATTATAATCTTAGAAATTTTATTATTTGTATTCTATCCAAGTAATCTTCTAACTACAGTAAATCTTATCCTATCATTTATCGCAGGAATCTATATTATAACAATAAAGAAAAGAACCAAAGAAGGTGCTTTAGAATATAAAAAATGGATGGCATTTAAAAAATTTCTAATAGATTTTGGAAGATTTGATGAAAAAGAATTACCAGAGATTAAACTATGGGAAAAGTACATGGTATATGCAATGGTTTTAGGAGTTGCAGATAAACTAGAAAAAGCTATGAAAATAAAAATTCAAGAGTTTGAAGATCAAGGCATGACATTTACAGATTATTATTTCATGAACTCAATGATAAGACATAACATGGTAACTTCATTAAATAGAAGCATAAATCGTGCAGTAGCAGTATCTAATTCCACAATTGCATCGTCTAATTCATCATCTGGTGGAGGCTTTGGTGGAGGCTTCTCAGGTGGCGGAGGTTTCTCTGGTGGTGGAGGATCCGGAGGAGGACACGGTTTCTAAAAAGATCAATCAGATCTTTTTTTCTTTTGTTCAAAGCAAACATTTGTGTTATAATAAATTTGAGGTGATAAAATGGAAAATATAGTTATGCATATAGATGTAAACAATGCCTTTTTATCATGGACTGCAATATATTTACTAAAAAATGGATACGATAAAGATATAAGAAATACTTATGCTGTTATAGGAGGAGATGAAGCATCAAGAACAGGTATAGTTTTAGCTAAATCAAACCTTTGTAAAAAATTAAATATAAAAACAGGGGATACTTTATATAGTGCTAGATTAAAATGCAAAGATTTAAAAGTATATCCTCCAATTTTTAAATTTTATAGTGAAAAATCAAATGAATTATTTTCACTTTTAAAAACATATACACCAGATATAGAAATAGCATCTATAGATGAATGCTATATGGATTATGGTAAGGTGAAAAACTTATATGGAGATGAATTAGAATTTGCTCATAAATTAAAAGATAAAATAAAAAAAGAACTTGGATTCACAGTAAATATAGGAATAGCGAATAATAAACTTTGTGCCAAAATGGCTAGTGATTTTTCAAAACCAGACAAAGTTCATACTTTATATGAACATGAAATTAAAACAAAAATGTGGCCACTAAAAGTAGAAGAATTATTTGGAATAGGAAGAGCAACATATCCCAAATTAAAGGAATTAGGAATAAAAACTATACAAGATTTAGCAAATTATAATGAGAAAACTTTAAGAAAATATTTTAAAAATCAAGCTCAAGTAATGATAGATAAAGCAAATGGAATAGATAATTCCAATGTAAATTCTAAAGAAGTAGAACAAAAAGGAATAGGAAATGAATTTACTTTGAATTTTGATACGAGCAATAAAGAAATAATAAATAACAATTTAATAATGTTATCAGAAATGACAGGTTTGAGATTAAGAAAACAAAAAAAATATGCAACTACTATAGTGGTAAATATAAAAACAAGTGATTTTCTGAGAAAATCGCATCAAAAGAAACTAGATATTCCAACAAATAATACTGAAGAAATATTAAAAACATCAAAAGAAATATTTGAAAAATACTTTAGAGAAGAAAAGATA
>CAKORS010000043.1 GCA_934101605.1 uncultured Bacilli bacterium | reverse complement strand
CTTTTATTTATTGAATAATTTTTTACTTTTCTATTTATTTCATTATTTATTAATTCATTTCTTATCTCTTTATAATAGTTCATCTAATCACCAAAAGTTTTATATCATAAAAAAAGAAACTGTTCAAATCACAAAAAGAAATAAACAATTATAAAAAATATAATAAAAAACTAAAAAGTAAAACATAAAAACAAAAAAAGATCTTTGAAAGATCCTTAAATTCTAAAATTTTCATTAAATTTCTTTTCATGACCTAAAGTTGTTTTTTTACCATGCCCAGGATAAATAATAATATCATCAGAATATTCACTTATTTTTCTTATACTTTCTATCATATCTTGAAAATTACCAGTTGGTAAATCTGTTCTTCCTATATCATCTTTAAATAAAAAGTCTCCAGTAAACATAACATCATAATCTTTAAAATACAAAGTAATACTATCACTAGTATGTCCAGGAGTATAAATAACTCTAAATTTAAATGGATTTATATAATGCTCTTGTTCAAATAAATTATTAAAATCATAAACATTAACTCCATATATTTTTGCAATAGAATCAGCACATTTATTATGATCAGGATGATTATGCGTTACTATAACTGCAACCAAAGAAACTCCCATTTCTTTAATTCTTCCTACTATAAAATTTTCATCATCCCCTGGATCTATTACTAAACATTTATTATCTAAATATAAAATATAACAATTAGTATTAAGTTCTCCTACCTTCAATATATCAACATTCATTTCTATTTTCCTTTCTTATATGCATCCATTAACCATTTAGGATCTTTACATCCCATAAACAATATTACTGCATTACTATATTTATATAATTTATCTATCGTTTCACTAGAAATATCATCACATCTATCAGTTAAATTAATTATTAAATCCTTTGTTACTCCTTTATAATCACTAGCGTTTTCTCTTGCACCTTCAACATCAGTAACAAATGAATAATCACATAAATTTAAAACCTCCGCAAAATCTCTATAAAATTCTTTTACTCTTGAATATGTATAAGGAATTAAAACTCCAATTATAGTTCTATCACTATACTTCTGCCTTGCATGTTCAATAACAGTTTTAACTTCTTTAGGATGATGTGCATAGTCATCCACCAATATAACATCTTTATATTCTTCTTCCATAAATCTTCTCTTAGCGCCAGTAAATTCATTCAAACAAAGATTAATATCATCACTGGAAATACCATATAAATAACAAATATAAATTACTGCTAAAGCATTTTGAATCATATGTTTACCATAAATATGAAGATTAAATCTTCCAAATAAAGAATTATTTATAACACAATCAAAGTTTGATCCATCTTTTGTATATTCTATATTTGTAGCTTTTATATCATTATCTTCATTTAATCCATAATAAATTATATTTTTGCTTTTTATCTTTTTAACATTAGGACAATCACCACAAGCAATTACCTTATCACTTGTCTGATCAACAAACTTTTGAAAAGCAGATATTATATCTTCTATATCATTATAGCAATCTACATGATCCAAGTCAATGTTAGTTATAACAGTATATTTCGGATAATATTTCAAAAAATGTCTCCTATACTCACATGATTCTAAAACCAAAATATCCGAATTTTTATCAACATGACCCATACCATCACCAATTATATAATTGCAACCAAATTTCTTATTAAGAATTAAAGAAAGCATCGCAGTAGTAGTAGTTTTACCATGAGTCCCAGCTATAGAAATAGTATCGTATTTCTTACTAAATTCCCCTACAAACTCAAAATATTCATACATCTTTATATTAAGACTTAAAGCTTTCTTTATAAGTTTATGTTCATTATTAATTGCACTAGTATAAATTAATACATATTGATCTGTTAAATAATCTATATCACTTACAATCTTAATATTTCTAAGTTTTAAATTTTCTAAAGTTAATGTCTCCCCTAAATAATCATCATATCCTACTACTTCATTACCCAAATCTTTTAATATACAAGCCAAAGAACTCATTCCTACTCCCTTAATACCAGCCATAAAATATTTCATAACATCACTTCTTTCTAAAATATCTTATGTAAAGCAAAAATAAAGGTTATTTATTTAAAAAATATACTACTTGTGATAAAATAAGTGTACAGGTGGTTTAAATGGAAGTTACAAAACATAAAAATGCAAACTTAAATAACATTACAGAAGAAACATATACATTTTATTTTACAAAAGATAATAAAGAACAATTTTTAATAACTTTTAGTGGAAATCTAGATTTATATTGGATGCCAATAAATGGCAATGAATTTCTAATAACAAAAGAAAATATACATCTATATGAAATATTTAATAATCTACTAAATAACATTAACAAAGTAAATAGAGATAATAGCCCAAAAGAATTTAATAAAATAAAATGGATAAGTGATGATGATCCAGTTGATAAAGCAAATATACTAACACTAGAAAAAATAAACTGTGATTGTATTAAAATAAACTTCACAAAAAACGAAACTAATTATAATAAATCAATAAGAATAAGAAATAGTGGTTCAAGATACGATGGATATAATGTTCCATTCATGATAATGTATAAAGATTTAATAAAATATGAACCAACTAATCAAATACATATAGAAGAATATATATACCAAAGAAAAAGAGAAAAATAAGGAGATGGATAATATGTATCATTTTATAGGAATCAAAGGATCAGGTATGAGTGCTTTAGCACAAATTATGACAAAATTAGGATATGAAGTTCAAGGAAGCGATGTTGAAAAACATTTCTTCACTCAAATTGAACTTGATAAATTAAATGTCAAAATATATCCTTTTGATAAAGAAAATATTAAACAAGGACAAATTATTGTAAGAGGAACAACATTTAACGAAGAAAATTGTGAGGAAGTTAAAAAAGCAAAAGAATTAAATCTTAAGATATATGACTATCCAGAAATGCTTGGAGAATTAACAAAAAAATTTGATACTATTGCAATATGTGGGTGTCATGGAAAGACTACTACAACAGGAATGCTATCTTATGTTTTAAATAATACTATTGGATGTAATTATTTAATCGGAGATGGAACTGGTGATGCAAATCCTAAAAATAAAAATTTTGTAATAGAAGCTTGCGAATATCAGAAACATTTCTTAAATTATCATCCAAAATATACAATTATCACAAATATAGACTTAGATCACGTAGACTTTTATAAAAACATAGATGAAATAATTCAAACCTTTGATGAATTTTGTTCACAAACAAGTGAAAAAATAATAGCATGTGGAGATAATGATAATATAAGAAAATTAAAAAATAAAAATATAATATATTATGGATTAAATGAAGATAATGATATAAAAGCTACAAATATAGAATATACAAAAGATGGATCAAGCTTTGATTGTATTATAAATAATTCTTTATTTGGAAGATTTAATCTTCATATTTATGGTAAACATATGATTCAAAATGCTTTAGCAGTAATTTATATCTCAAAAATACTAGGACTCACTAAAGAAGAAATAGAAAATAAAATAAATACATTCCCTGGAGTTAAAAGAAGATTTACAGAAACAAAAATAGGAACAAATATAATAATTGATGACTATGCTCACCATCCAAATGAAATTAAAGCAATGATAAATTCAGTTAAACAAAAATACCCAGATAAAAAATTAATAACTGTTTTTCAACCGCATACATTCTCAAGAACAAAACAATTTATAAAAGATTATATAGAAATATTTAATAAAGTAGACTTTGCTTATTTTACAGAAATATATAAATCACGTGAAAAACAAGAAGATTATCCAGATATAAAAACACATTTAATAACAGATCATATTAAACACTCTGAGATAATTACTCTAGAAGATAAAGATAAATTTAAAAATCTAGAAAACTCAGTAATACTTATTATGAGTCCAAATGAATTAAAGCTTTTAGTAGATAATATTAAAGAAGCATTACAAGAACAAATAAAAATTCCTAACTAGGAATTTTTTTTATTCAATAAATTATCACATACATAACCAAAACTATCATCAGTAATCTTATTTATATCTTTAATTGTCCATACAAGTAATGGATATCTATTCTTATATCTCTTAATCAAAAACTTACATCTTTTAGAAACAGATAAAAAATCCGGACTAATAAATTTAATTATAAAATATAACAACAAATAACTCTTATAATAATAACTAGTCTTAAGTCCAGTAATAATAAGTCCACTTTTTATACCCTTATCCTTAAAATATTTTATAACTTTATAATTAAAAGATTGAATAAAATAAATACCTTGATATTTTTTTATCTCTTCATATAAAATATCACAAATTTCTAAAACATCAGTATTAGCCTTTACCTCTATATAAATAGGAACCTTACCATCAATACATTTTAAAACATCTATAAATAAAGGAATATTACTATTAGTATTTAATAGTTTCTTATTTCTTATCTCATCATATGAAACATCCCCTATTTTCTTATCAACTCCTAAAAGTCTTTTCATATTATTATCATGAAATACTACTAATTTTTTATCTTTCGTAAGACAAACATCAAGCTCTATATCATATCCTTTATCTCTTGCAAGACTAAAAGACTTTATAGTGTTCTCAACAACATTAACATTATCATAAACTCCTCTATGAGCAATTACCTTCATAATATCACCCTTATAATTTTATTCCAAAAAAAAGGAATTACTTCCTTTCTATTTTTTCTTTTCCACCCATATAAGGTCTTAAAGCTTTTGGAATTTTTATACTTCCATCTTCTTGATAATTATTTTCTAATACCGCAATTAAACCTCTTGGACTAGCAACAACAGTATTATTTAAAGTATTAACAAATTTATTTCCCTCACTTGTTTTCATTCTAATACCTAATCTTCTAGCTTGAGCATCTCCTAAAGTAGAACAAGAACCTACTTCAAAATATTTTTGTTGTCTTGGACTCCAAGCTTCAACATCACAAGATTTAACTTTTAAATCAGCTAAATCTCCACTACAGCACTCTAATGTTCTAACAGGAACATCTAAACTTCTAAAATACTCAACAGAATATTTCCACATTTTATTATACCAATCCATTGCATCTTCAGATTTACATAACACAACCATTTCCTGCTTTTCAAATTGATGAACTCTATAAAGACCTCTTTCCTCTAAGCCATGAGCACCTACTTCTTTTCTAAAACAAGGAGAATAAGATGTCATTGCAATAGGAAGTTCTTCTTCTTTAATAATTTGTCCCTTAAATTTACCTATCATAGAATGCTCTGAAGTTCCTATTAGGTATAAATCTTCATTTTCTATTTTATACATCATTGCATCCATCTCTTCAAAACTCATAACACCATTTACAACATCACTTCTAATCATAAATGGAGGAATGCAATAAGTAAAACCTTTATCAATCATAAAATCTCTAGCATAAGCAATCATAGCCTCATGAAGTCTTGCTATATCACCCATTAAATAATAAAAACCATTTCCACTTGTTCTTCCACTAGCATCTTTATCTAATCCATTAAACATATCACATATATCAGCATGATAAGGTATTTCATAAGATGGAACTACAGGATCTCCAAATCTTTCATTCTCAACATTTTTAGAATCATCTTCTCCAATTGGAACACTATCATCTATAATATTAGGAATAACCATCATCTTATCTTTTATTAAAGCATTTAATTCTTCTTCTTTTTCTTCTATTGTTAAAATTCTTTTATTCATATCAGAAACTAAAGCCTTTTTAGCATTAGCATCATCAATCTTCTTTTCTCTCATTAAAATACCAATTTCGCCACTAACACTATTCTTTTCTTTTCTTAAATTATCCCCTTCTTGTTTTAATTTTCTTACCTCTTTATCTAATTCATAAATCTCATCAACTAAAGGTAACTTTTGTTCTTGAAATTTTTTCTTTATATTTTCTTTTACTAATTCCTTATTATTCCTTATTAAGTTAATATCTATCATATTATCACCCTCACTACCAATATTTTATCATTTAAACATATTTTAGTAAACAAAAAAGAGTATTATCTAACTCTTTTCATACTACCATTATTAACTATATAATTGCCATCTTCATCAAATAATAACCTAAAAATATCATATGCATTGTTATTATCACCTTGAACAATAAAAATTCTATCATTGTCAGCATCGGTAATAGCCAATTCATCACTATAAATTTTTCTTAACTCATAGGAATCATAAACTTTTTCTAAAGCATTAGTTCTAAGTTCTACAAAAGGCTTTGTCCAATCATCACATTCACCTGATATAGTAACAAATAATAAATTTGTTCCCTTATGACAAGTTACCTTTCCTAATAATTGGTCATCTTCACTTACATAATTAATATTAATCTTACAACTATTTTCATTATTTAATTTTAACATTAGTATTTTCCCCCTCTCTAATGCCATAACATTATATCATAAAATAAAAATATTTTCAAGTATAAAATCTAGATAAAAAATATAGCTTCATCTTAATAACAATTTAATCTTCGTCTGAATCAAGATTAGGTTTTTTGATTTCTTTTTTTTCTTCTTCTGTCAAATATTCAGGTGGCCCTTGTATGCGCGCTAAAAATCTGTCGTGACTGGAAAGATCTTTATATCTAATACCTTTTTCTTTTTCACTTAATTCCATCCATTCTCTGAAAGTTAAAGTCTCCATTATTTCACCTCTTCCAATTCTATTTTAACATTATCAACATCCACAATAAACTAACTACAAAGTCTAGATAAGAATATTTCCATAGCAACCCTCTTATCTAACTTCCCACTTTTTATATTTAAATCCAACTCTTCTAAAGATAAAATTAATCTTTCAATATCTAAAATAGAATAATTAAAACTCTCTTGTTTTAACATCTTAAGTCTATAAGGATGCATCTTATACATACTTATTATTTCATTATCACTATGATCAGTAATTAAGTGTTTAACTTGTAATAAAGTTCTATAATTTTTAGCAAGAATAGAAATAATTTTTATTTCATCTTCATTATTATTAATAAGATCATAATATATATTAAAAATATTATTAACATCTTTTTCATTTATAGCTTTAATCAAATCAAAAACATTCTTATCCAAAGAAACCTTTACTAATTTTTTTATATCATCTATAGTTATTTCCTTTTCTTCATATTTATACATTTTAAGCTTTTCTATTTCATTACAAATTCTTCCATAATCATTATTACAAAAATCAATTAATAACATTATATTATTAATACTAATATTATAATCTTTAAAGCTTTCCTTAACATAACTAGTTAAATCAATATCAAAATACTCTAATACCTTAGAATTCTTTCTAATTTCTTTTAAAAACTTTTTTCTTTCATCTAATTTTACATAACTTACTAACACAAGTATATTATCATTTTGATTATTTAAATATTTAATTAAACTATCTTGATCATCTATAAAAGATACATTATATACTATAACAAGCTTTCTATCATCAAATAAATTATAAGTATTAATATCCATAATAACTTCATTAATACTATTAACCTCTAAATCATATTTACTAACAGAATTATTATTAATATTATTATTTATTTTTATATCATTTATTGACTTATTAACTAAATTACTTTCTCCCATAAGCAAATATGT
>CAKORS010000042.1 GCA_934101605.1 uncultured Bacilli bacterium | reverse complement strand
CTAGGAACTAAAGTAGGATTAATAGCTATAATAATAACTAATGCTACTTATTTGATTTATCGTCTTGTTAATTTTAAAAAGTATAAATTAAATAAATCGTTTCTAGTTATTTTGTTAATGTCGCTAGGAATACTTATATTTTTTAATAATCTTCCAACCGTAGTAAATGTAAGAAATAAGTATAATTTTATAAATTCTCAAAATCCAACATCAATAACAGAGAATGAAACAGATGAGAAAATAAAAAAGAAAGAAAATAATATATTTGTTAAAGTTTTATTTTCTGGTAGAATAGATTATTTATTAAAAATACAAGGAGAAGAAAAAATTGTAAACGATTACTTATTTGGAAAAATGTATGTTTTTGATAATGGTATTTTGTTGGTTGAGTCTGATGCAATAGATATATTTTACATGTATGGAATAATTGGAAGTATGATAGTTTATGTATATCTATTGTCTTTAATAGTCATAACAATTAAAAAATATTTTAAAAATTTAGGGAACTCTTTTCAATACTTGAAAATTAATATGATTTTATTGAGTATAGCTCTTGTATTATTAATTTCAGTTTTAGTTGGTCATACATTATCTTCTCCATCAGTAAGTATATATTTAAGTTTATTATGTGCATATGTTTATAATTACGATGCATTTAAGAAACAAGAAAATAAAAAAATAAAAATATTGATAGGTGCAGTTCATATGCAAGTAGGTGGCATAGAAACAGTGTTGATTAATTTGTTAAACAAAATAGATTACAATAAATACGATGTTGATTTATTCTTACTATTAAAAAATGGAAGTAATTTAAATAAATTGAATGAAAACGTAAAAATTATAACTCCTTATTCAGGAATATTTGATAAATTTTATGCTAGAGAATCAAAGCTTTCTAAAATTTTTAAACATCTGTTATATAATAGATATACTAGTTTTTTATATCAAAACGATAAATTTTATGATGTAGCGATAGACTATACTGGCTACTATCCTTTTATAACAAAATATATATCACAACAAAAAGCAGGAAAAAAGATAGTATGGGTGCATACAGATATTAAAATGCAATATGAAACAAGTTCTAACTATAAAAAAAGATTTGAATTTTATAGAAAAATTTATAAAAAGTATAATGTTATAGTTTGTGTTGGACCAAAATGTAAAGAAAGTTTTAGTAAAAAAATCCCTGGATATGATGATAAATTAAGAGTAGTTAATAACATAATAGAAATAGAACAAAAACATGAGGTTGCTGAACAATTAGATGGAAATTATATAATAGTAGGGGTTGGTAGATTATGTTATGCTAAAAATTTCGAACGATTCATTGAAGTTCATGAAAAATTAATTAAAAATGGGTATAATGTTAATTCCTATATTATTGGAAATGGCAAAGATTATAAAAAGTTAAATGATATGATAGAACGTAAAAAGATTTCTAGTTCAATAAAACTTTTGGGAGAAAAGCCAAACGCTTTATCATATATAAAACAGGCAAATCTTTTATTGACGACATCAAGATATGAAGCATGGGCTACTGTTTTATTAGAAGCTATGTCAGTAAAAACTCCTTGGGTTGGGCCAAAGGTCACTGGTATTGAGGATATGAATACTATAGCACCAAAAGGTAGTTATATTTTGACGAAAAATACTACTAAAGGCTTGTATGAAGGGGTTAAGCAAGCAATTGATGGTAGGGTAAACAAAAATTTTGTTTTTGATATTAATAAATATAATGCAAACTGTTTAACCGATTTTTATAATGTGATAGGAGAAGAAAATGAATAAAAAAATGATTATATATATGCCTAAATTGTCAGTAGGTGGGATGGAAAAAGCTTTAGTTAATTTATTAAATATGAGTGATTTGACGAAAAAGTATAAAATATTATTATATTTGGGTTATTCCACTGAAAAAAAATATTTAGATGATATTCCTGAAGATGTTGAAATAAAACTTTTATGTAAAGGAAAATGGAATTTATTTGGCAAAATATTATGTTTAATTAAAATGATCGGGACATACCTTTATTTAACGATTACTCGTAAAAAATATGATTGTGCAATAAGTTATGCATATCAGCATGGAATATTAGCGATGCTTGCAAGAAAATCTAGTGACAATAATATCATTTTTATTCATAATGATCTGTTGAGTAGTAGAACAGATAAAGAGTTAAAGAAAATGAAGAAGCGACTAAAATTTGATTTATTTAAAAAAGTTGTATGTGTTAGCGATAAGGCTTTAGATTCATTTAAGAAAATATATCCTGATTATAAAGGTAAAGTTGTAAGTATTTATAATTATATAGATGGCGCTACTATACTTAAAAAAAGTAATGAGAAAGTTAATGATATAAAAAAAGAATCAATAACGACATTTATAAATATAGGAAGACATGAAGAGAAGGCAAAGAAAATTACAAGAATTATAGAAGCTAGCAATATCTTGATAAAAAAAGGTTATAAGTTTAGAGTGATTTTAGTTGGAGATGGACAAGATCATAATTTGTATATTGATTTAATTAAGAAATATAATTTGGAAAATACTGTTATTTTACTTGGTAAAAAAGTGAATCCATATCCATATCTTAAGTTGAGTGATTGCTT
Organism: uncultured Bacilli bacterium; assembly: GCA_934101605.1. Classification (GTDB taxonomy): domain Bacteria; phylum Bacillota_I; class Bacilli_A; order RF39; family UBA660; genus CAKORS01. The sequence continues at coordinate 5,501 of CAKORS010000042.1, read as the reverse complement.
TGTTTTATCATCTCAATATGAGGGCTATGGTATAGTTATAGATGAAGCTAGAATATTAGGTGTACCAGTTATAAGTACAGATGTAGCAGATGCTAAGAAAATTATGAATGAAGGCTTTGGAATACTATGTGATAATAGTGAGGAAGGAATTATTAATGGTATGAAATCTTTTCTTGAAAAAGGTTATAAAATAAAAAATAAATTTGACTATAATAGATTTAATGATGAAATAACAGAAAAGTTAAATGATTTTGTGGGAGTTTGATATGAAAAGAGTAATGTTTATTTCAAGTGTAGGTGGACATCTTACACAATTATTGGAATTGAAAAAAATATTTAAAGATTATGATTATGTTTTAATAACAGAAAAAACTGATGTGACAAAGACAATGAAAGAAAAATATAATATGGCTTATTTACCTTATGGTAGTAGAAATCAGAAACTAATATATCCTTTTATTTTGATTGCTAATTGTTTTATTTCATTATTTTATTTTATTAAGTATAGACCTGATGTTATAGTAACAACAGGTGCTAATACAGTAGCTGCAATGTGTTGTATTGGTAAAATATTTAAAAGAAAAGTAATATATATTGAGTCATTTGCAAAAAGAACTTCTCCAACAATTACTGGAAAAAATATATATAAGCTTCATGCATATACTACTTTTGTGGTTCAATGGAAAGAAATGTTAAAAGTATATCCAAAAGCTGAATATTGGGGAGGAATTTATTAATGATTTTAGTAACTTTAGGGACTCAAAAGGAACAATTTACGAGATTATTAGATTATATTGAAAATAGCAGTATAACTGATGAAATAATAGTGCAAGCTGGACATACGAAGTATAATAGCAAAAAAATGAAAATATTTGAGTTTATTCCGTATGAAGAAATGGAAAAATATATAGAAAAAGCTGATTTAATAATTACTCATTCTGGGACTGGATCAGTATTAACTCCTTTGAAAAAAGGAAAAAAAGTAATAGTGTGTTCAAGACTTAAAAAATATGATGAGCATGTTGATGATCATCAACAACAGTTAACTGAGGTTTTATCTGATGCTGGATATATTTTAGAATTAAATGAGAATAATTCTTTGGATCAACTGTATAAAAATATAGATAAGTTTAATCCTAAAAAATATATAAGTAATACAAATAATTTTATTAAAAAATTAAAAAATGAAATTGATAAGTGATATTTTGATTTTAGATAATAAATATAAAAAATAATTTTAAAGCTTATTTTTAAGCTTTTTTATTTGGTAATTTTTTAATAATATATTATTTATTATTTAAAACATAATAATAATGTAGTTTGTTAAGGAGATGGTTTTATGACTTTTAAAAAAATTAAAAACAAACTATTGTTATTTCTTATACTTACTTTCATAATTATTTTACCAATTAGTGTTAAAGCTTATTCAAAAAAAGTTATTTTAGGTGGTGAAAATATAGGAATTTCTGTTAAATCACAAGGAATACTTATTGTAGGTTTTTATAATGTTAATGGTGTATCTCCTGGTGATCAAGCTGGATTAAAGGTTGGAGATATTATTACTATGATTGATGATAATGAGGTTTCATCGATAAAAGATTTTACATCTTTAGTTAATGATTCTAAGACATTAAAAATAAATTACAAAAGAGGAGGTAAGTTTTATAATACTCTGTTAACTATAAAGAAAGATAATGATGGTAATTATAAAACTGGTTTATATGTAAAAGATTCTATTACTGGAATAGGAACTTTATCTTTTATTGATCCCTATACTAAAAGATTTGGAGCTTTAGGACATGAAATTAATGAATCTACAACTGGTATGAGATTTGATATTTCAGATGGAAGTATTTTTAAAACTGAAATAACAAGTATTACCAAATCAGAAAGAGGTAGCGCTGGTGAAAAAAATGCATCTTATGATAATTCTTATATTTATGGCGAAGTAGATAAGAATAATTCTTCTGGTATTTTTGGTAATTATACTAAATCTTATGATGAAGAAAAATTAATTGATATTGCAACAAGTGATGAAGTAAAAATTGGGGATGCTAGTATATATACTGTTATATCTGGTAATGATCCTGAAGAGTTTAAAATTAAAATTTTAAATGTTTCAAATGCAACTGATGGTAAAAACATATTATTTGAAGTTGTTGATCAAGAATTACTTAATGTTAGTAATGGTATAGTTCAAGGGATGAGTGGTTCTCCTATAGTTCAAAATAATAAGCTTATAGGGGCTGTTAATTATGTTATATTAGATAATCCTCATAAAGGTTATGGTATTTTTATAGAAAGTATGTTAAAGGAATCCTAAAAGAGCTTATAAGCTCTTTTAATTTAATAAAAAAAGAGTTTAGAACTCTTAATTTATTAAATATATAGCAACAGTTGCTATACAAGATAAAATCATTGCTAGTAACATAATTATTACTACTATTTTTACTGCTTTTTTATTCATACATTTCCTCCATGATAAATTGATTATAGCAAAAAGTAATTTATAAGTCAAAATATGTAGTTTTCTTTATTTAATATTTTTATATTTATTAAATATTATTTAGTGGTGATAGAAAGTGAAGATGAAACTTAAGAATAAAAATAGTAAAAGATTTAGTATTAGATTTTTAAAAAAATATATTAATTTGAAGAATTTATTAGTATTTTTGATTGGATTTTTTGTTACTGCGATAGTTATAGGAATTATTTATTTTTTAAGTTTGGATAATGGTTCTTTATCTAGTATTTATACTAATGTAGATAAATATTTTACTGTTTCTGTTACTTCTTTAAATGTTTTTATTAAAGAGTTATTTAGTAATATATTTAATGTTTTTATTATATGGATTTTTGGAATAAGTGTTATAGGTATATTTATTGTTTTATTTTTGCTTTTTTCTGAGGGATTTGGTTTTGGGGTTATCGCATCTTCTATAATAAAAATGTATAATATTAAAGGGATTGTCGGAGTATTTTTATATTTATTTCCATGTAAAATAATATATATTTTTATTTTAATTATTTTGAGTTTTAGGGCTATAAATTTTAGTTATAAATTAATTAATTTTTTAATATTTAAAAAAGATATAGATATAAAACAAGAACTTAAAAAATATTTTAAAATATTAGTTATTATGATTATATTTAGTTTTGTTTATTCTATTTTTAATGTGTTTGTTAATCCTTTATGTATTAAACTTTGGACATTTTTTATAAAATAAGGTATAATATGCTTGGTGATTTATATGAAAAAGGTTATTGTTGGTATGTCTGGAGGTGTTGACTCTTCAGTTGCAGCGATTAAACTAATTGAAGCAGGCTATCAAGTTGAAGGTTTATTTATGCGTAATTGGGATAGTTTGGTTAATAATGATATAAAAGGAAATAATACTTTAAATAATAATATATGTACTCAAGAACAAGATTATAATGATGCATTAGAGGTTTGTAGAAAGCTTAATATACCTCTTCATAGAGTTGATTTTGTTAAAGAATATTGGGATTATGTTTTTACTTATTTTTTAGATGAATTAAAGAAGGGAAGAACTCCTAATCCTGATGTTATGTGTAATAAATATATAAAGTTTGATTTATTTATTAAAGAAGCTTTAAAATACAATTGTGATTATATAGCAACTGGTCATTATGCTAGAGTAATTTCTGGTAATCTTTATAAAGCTGTTGATTTAAATAAAGATCAGAGTTATTTTTTAGCTCAATTATCAAATAAACAATTAGAGAATGTTTTGTTTCCTATAGGTGATATGGAAAAACCTAAGGTTAGAGAAATAGCTTTAAAATATGGTTTAATTACTGCTAAAAAGAAAGATTCTACAGGTATTTGTTTTATTGGAGAAAGAAACTTTAGGGAATTTTTAACTAATTATTTACCTAATACTCCAGGAGATATAGTTGATATAGAAACTTTAGATGTAGTTGGACGTCATGTTGGTCTTATGTATTATACAATTGGTCAAAGAAGGGGACTTAATTTAGGTGGAAACGATAATAGAAGCTTTGTTGTAGGAAAGAATTTGGATAAAAATATATTGTATGTATCTTTAAGTGGTGAAAGTTCTTATCTTTATTCTGATAGTTGTATAATTGATAATTTAGTGTTAAATATTGAAGAATTGCCAGATAAGTGTAATGCTAAGTTTAGATATAGAAGCATGGATGTTGCAGTTTCTTTAGAAAGAATGTCTAATGATGAAATATTAGTTAAATATGAAGGCGTTAAAGCTGTTACTCCAGGACAATTATGTGCTTTATATTTAGATGATGGCAGATGTATTGGTAGTGGAATTATAAAAGAAGTTAGAAAAAATAATGAAAAATTATGGTATTTATTATAATACCATTTTTTTATTTTACATACTTTACACTTGACATATTTTACAATAATATTTACAATGATTATAGGAGGATATGTATATGGAAGATGTAAATAGAATTATTAATGAGAGTGGTTTATCTAAAGTTAAGGTTGCAAAATATGTAGGAGTTTCTCGCCAAATGTTATATAATTATTTGTCACTTAAAGATTTTAATATGCTTGCTAAAGATAAACAAAATAAGTTTCTTTCTTTATTTGGAGTTATGAATTTTGATGAATTAAAAACTTTAAAAGTAGATGAAAAATTAATTGCGGATATGGAAAACAGAATAAATGCTGAAATTCTTGATAATATAAATAAAGAGAGTATTTCTGATTTAAAGGGATTAAATAAAAAAGAACAAGAAATATTAACTGATATATTTAATACTTTAAAGGAAAAGTTAGTTGAAAAACAAGAGAATGCTTATGAGACTTTAAGATATATTAATTTTTATCTTAATAGAATGGAACAAGTTCCAGAGCTTAAATATATTTTGGCCTATATGGCAAAAAGTAATGGTTTTATCAAACCTTTAGAGTTTATTTATGATGAAGATAGACAATATATGTTTGAGGGTATTTTGTATTCTGCGATGACTTTATATTCAAGTGGTAATCCTAGCAAATCTAAGGTTTCTGAATCTCATAAAAAGTTTGAAAGAGAAATAGAACAGAAAAAAGAAGAAGCTATGAGTAGAACTCAGGAGTTAAATACATTTAAGAGTTTAGCTTTAAATGAGCTTGGATATAGTGAAATAAATGAGGCTAATGCTAAGGAAGTATTTGAGAAAATAGCGGAAATTATGTCTAGTAAATTTTAGGAGGTTATATGCAAAAAATTAAATTTTTCTTAGGATTATGGGCCGCCAAATTTTTAATGCTAATATATAAAATTATTGGAAATATCCCTGCTGTGAAGAATATTTCCAATAAGATATGTGTTATGGACAAACGATAAAATTATATCTGATCAATCTGTGTTACGAGCATTAGTCTCGTAAGCAGAGCTTACTGGTCTTTCTCCTGTTCTTCTTCCTGTATGAACATTATAAGGAAGCTGACGGACAGGAGGAGGCATGAGATCCATATGGTGTGCATACCCAGAACCGGTATACAG
>CAKORS010000041.1 GCA_934101605.1 uncultured Bacilli bacterium | reverse complement strand
ATAGATATAATTATATAGATTTGCTTTTATATAATTATATTTTTAAATGTTTTGTAGTAATAGAACTAAAAATAACAAAAGTTAAAAGCAGAATATATAGGACAAATAATAAAATATATGAATTATGTTGATAAGAAAATAAAACAAGTTGGAGATATAAAAACAATCGGGATAATAATAGTAAGAAAAGATAATAAATTTATTTTGGAATATTGTAGTGATGAAAGAATACTTGAAAGAGAATATATTATTTTATAAACTTTAATAGTTTAACTTTTGACTAATTAAGATATATTTATCTTATCTTTTTTCTATAATGAATTTAGATAAGAGAGGTGAAATTATGTTTTTATCTAGAAGAATAAAAGAATCAAGAATAAAACAGAATTTAACTCAACAACAATTAGGAGATTTACTTAACGTTTCTAAGGTAAGTGTCTGTTTATGGGAAAAAGGAACCAAAAAACCAAGTGCCAAAAACTTAATTCAATTATCAAAAGTATTAAATGTAGATTTAGAATACCTAATAGGAAATGATAACTATGTTATAGGAGAAAAAGACACATCATATGGCTTAATGATGGCAGATGAAGAAATAGAAGTAATTAAAGAATTAAGAAAATATCCTAAATTATACGAAACATTCATAAATAATCCTGGAAGAACATGTAAAACTATAGAAAGTAATGTTAAATTTGATTAATAGAATCTATATTAGATTCTTTTTTTATGCTATACTTAACTATAGTAATGGAGAGTCAATATGAAAGAAAAAGAAATAATAAATAAAAAGAAAAATAATGAAATTTTATCATACGAAGAACTATCATATTTTTTTAATGGTTATTTAAATAATGAAATAAATGATGAAGAAATGACTAATATGTTAAAACTTATATGTAAATATGAATTAACAGAACAAGAAATATTTGATTTAACAGATATATTTATAAAAAGTGGAGAACAACTTGATTTAAGTAGTTTTAAAATGACTGTGGACAAACATTCAACCGGAGGAATAGGAGATAAAACAACACTTATTTTAGCGCCAATTCTAGCATCTAATGATGTTAAGATTGCAAAAATGAGTGGACGTGCTTTAGGATACACTGGAGGAACAATAGATAAATTAGAAAGTATAAAAAACTTTAATGTTAATTTAGATGAAAAAACATTTATAAAAGAACTAAAGGACATAAATATGGTAATAACAAGTCAAACTAAAGATATATGTCCCATGGATAAAAAAGTGTATGCATTAAGAGATGTAACAAATACAACAGAGTCAATATCCTTAATCGCAGTATCTATTATGAGTAAAAAAATAGCAAGTGGAGCAAACTTTATACTAATTGATTTAAAAGTTGGCAAAGGAGCTTTAATAAAGAACTTAAAAGATGCTAAAAAATTAGCTCATATAATGAAAAAAATAGGACAAAAATATAATAAAGAAGTAGTGTGTATGCTAACAAAAATGGATGAACCATTAGGAAATAATATAGGTAATTCTATAGAAATAATGGAAGTTTTAGATATTTTAGATAATAAAAAAGAAAATGATTTAAATGAATTAATAATTCCTATGGCATCAATAATGATTAGTAAAGCAAAAAAAATAGATATAAATAAATCCAAAGAAGAAGTAATAAAATCATTAAATAATAAAAAAGCTTATAATAAATTCTTAGAATTTGTAAAATATCAAAATGGTAACTTAAATGAATTAAAAAAAGATAATAACAAACAAGAAGTATATTCTACAAAAAGCGGTTATATAAAAAGTATAAACTCTAAATTAATAGGACAAACTTCAATGCATCTTGGAGCAGGAAGAATAAAAAAAGATGATAAAATCAATTATGAAGCAGGTATAATATTAAATAAAAAAAGAGGAGACTATGCAAAAAAAGGTGAACTTTTATGCACTTTATACGGAAAAAATAAAATATCCATAGAAACAATTTTAAGTGCATTTAAAATAGGATTATTAAAACCTAAAAAGCAGTCTATAATAATAGAAATAATATAATTTTGAAAAATTTTAAAAAATATGCTATAATTTACTAGCACTTGAACTTTATAAATCTTAAAGAAAGGAGAATTTATGAGTAAAATTAAATTATTTAGTCTAGGAGGACTAAATGAAAATGGAAAAAATATGTATGTTGTAAATGTTGACGACAACATATTTATATTCGATGCCGGATTAAAATATCCTACATCTAGCATGTTAGGAGTAGATTATATAATACCTAAGTTTGACTATTTAGTAGAAAATAAAGAAAAAATAAGAGGGCTTTTCTTAACACATGCCCATGTTGGTAATATGGGAGCCACTAAAGATCTACTAAAAGAAATACCAGACTTAACAGTATATGCAACAAAACTAACAATGAATTTATTAAAAGAAGAATTAGAAAAAGAAGGAATAGATGCACCAAATTTAAAAGAGGTAAGACCTCATTCTAAAATAGAAGTAGCCAATTTTTCAATATTTCCAATTGAAGTAACTCATTCTATGCCAGAAGTTGTTTTATATGTTTTATATACAGATGATGGAGCAATAGTATACGCAACAGACTTTGTATTCGATTCCACTATGTTAGGTCCATATAAAACAGACATTGGAAAACTTGCATACGTTGGTAAACAAGGAGTTTTATGTTTAATGGCAGAATCAACATATGCGTATAGAGAAGGACATACATCTCCAAAACATAGAATATCAAAAGTAGTTTGGGATGTTTTAAACAGATATGAAGGAAGAATAATAATAAGTTCTTTTCCAACACATATTTATAGATTACAAGAAATTTTTGATCAAGTAAAAAGAACAAGAAGAAAAATTGTAATAATGGGTAAAAAACTTCAAGAAGTAATAGATAAATCAGTAGAAAATGGATACTTGAATATAGATACTAATCAAATTGGAGATTTATCAAATATAAATGATAGAGACGTAGTAATAATAACAAGTGATAACAAAGAAAAAAGTTTTGGATCACTAGAAAAAATAATAAGTGGGTACGATAAATTTATAAAGTTCAAAGAAGGAGACACAGTATTTATATCAGAACCAATTTATCCAGGAAATGAAAAGAAAGCTGCAAAAATAGTAGATGATTTAGCACGCCTTGGAGTAGAAACTGTAACACTTTCATCCAAAACACATATGTTACATCACGCATCACAAGAAGACTTAATGCAAATGATAAATCTTATGAATCCTAAATACTATTTTCCTATAAAAGGGGAATATAGATATATGTATGAAAATGCTAAAACAGCAGAACAAACTGGAATGTCAAAAGATAATATCCTATTAAAATTAAATGGAGATGTTATAACATTTGTAGATGGAAAACTAGTAGATGAAAAAGAACATATAAAGATAGATGAAGTATTAATTGATGGAACAAGTTCTGATGATATAGGATCTTTAGTTTTAAAAGATAGAGAACTATTATCTAAAAATGGAATAGTAATTGTAAGCGCAACATTAGATAAAAAAACAAAAAAATTATTAGTAGATCCTCAAATATTAACAAGAGGTTTTATCTATGTTAAAGAAAATCATGAGATAATAGAAAAATCTTGCGAAATATCTAAAAAAATAATTATGGATAATGCAACTCCAGGAGCCAAAGTTGATTTTTCTAAAATAAAACAAGGTATAAGAGAGGAACTTGGCAAATACTTTAACGAAGAAACAGGATCAATTCCTATGATAATTACCGTAATCATAGAAATATAAAAATATTGGTGAGTTAAATGAAAGAAAATGTAATAGGACAAATACATCTAATAATGGGTAATGTTCCACAAAATACAACAACTCTTGAAAAAATAAGATGGATTTATATGAAACTCGGAGAATTATTTAGTTATAACTACAATATAATAGATGATCAAGATGTATTAGATATAGCACCAGATTTTGATAACGGATTTATGAATAGATTAGAAACTTGTAAACAAATATCAGAAATCTTGGCTATGATAATAAATCAAGAAGTTCCTGATACTACTTGTAAAGTTATAGATAGAGTTGTAGAAGGAAGAAATATTTTTGGAGATTCACATGTTGCTAATGAAGTAAAAATTAAAAGCACCAATGAAAAATATATCTTAGATTTAACATTAGATTTATACCTAATACAAAGTGGATGCCAAACTAAACATTTTGGTTATGAAACAAATATTTATAATGAATATGATATTATCTCATCTTTTGAATGTAAAGAAATGGACACAAAACTTGGATTAATTAAAAATGGTAGATATACAGATGAATTAATAAAAGAAGCAAAAGAAAGAATAGAACAAAAAGATTTTACCAATAGTTCAAACGAAGAAATAATTAATTATGTTATGCAAGAAGTATCAAATTTAATTATGAGCTTCAAAGGCCATTTAGAAGCCAAACAATATATAACAAAATTATTTACAGAACTATTACCAGCAGGCTCTTTCTATAAAGAATATAACTTAACATATAGAGAAGATGACAACAATCAAATAGTTAGCTGTTTTGAAATAGAAAAAGAAGATACAAAAAAATGGTATTTGTATTCAAAATCAACAGATTTAATAGAAACAAATATAAATAATATAAATAATATGCTAAGAAGTGGTTGGAAAACAAGAAGTGATTCAATTTATGATTGCTTAGCAGAAGAAAATAAAAGATCAAGATTATAATCGAGATCTTTTTTAATTTATAAAATAATTGCTTTAAAGATAAAAATAATCGTGATATAATTAATGTGGATACTTAGGAGTGATAATATGGCTAAAAGAAAACAAAGAAAGTCAAAAGAAAAAGATAGAGCCTATATAAATGATTTTATAGGAATCCTTATAATTTTAGTAGGAATACTAGGAATAGGTAAATATGGACCAGTAGGAAGAGTTATTTCATCATTTGCATTGTTCTTAGTAGGATCACTATATTTTTTCCTATTATGCTTTTTAGTTATATTAGGAATATATATGGTAATAAAAAGAAAAGAATTTAATTTTTTATCAAGCAAAATGATGGGTATATATTTGCTTGTTATTGGAATTCTTGTATTAATACATCAAAACTATGTATTAGAAAACATTGGTGCATCTAAAATATTTGAAGAAACTTTAGATAATATAATGGAAATAATAAATAACATTATGAATAAAAATGTTATGCCAGGAGTTTTAGATACAAATATTATGGAAACAGCAGGAGGAGGAATGTTTGGAGCAATATTCTCAAGTTTATTCTATTATTTATTTGATAGTGATGGAACTGCAATAGTAGTATGGGTATTAATTATATTAGGAATTACAATATTTACAGGATTCTCTATTGTTGATGCAATTAAAAATTCATATGCTAAGAGTAAAGAAGCTCTAAGCAAAAAGAAATTAAGTAAAGAAGAAAATAAAAAACAAGAACATTTAAAACCACAAATAAATGATAATAATGACGATAATAAAATTGTTGTTCAAAACTTAAAACAAATAACAAAAATACATGATAACAACGTTCCAACACCTTCAGATGAAAAAGAAGAAGTAGTAAAAAGACCAACGGAAGTCTTAGAAAACAAAAGTTATAAATTACCAACAATTGATATCTTAAAGAAAACTGAGAAAAAGAAAAATGAGACAGATAAAGCTTTAATAGAAAAAAACATAAATATATTGGAAAAAGTATTAAGAGATTTCGGTATAATAGGAAAAGTAGTAGAGGTAAATATAGGGCCTACTGTTACTCAGTATGAATTAGAATTAAACTCTGGAACAAAAGTATCAAAACTTCTTAGTATTACAAGAGAAATATCACTTGCTTTGGCAAAAAAAGATGTAAGAATACAAGCACCAATTCCAGGAAAATCAACAGTAGGAGTAGAAATGCCAAATGAACATGCTCAAATGGTAGGTTTAAGAGAAACACTAGAAGCTATGCCAAAATCAAATACCAATGTATTATCTGTAGCATTAGGTAAAGATATTATGGGAAAAGTTGCTTGGTGTGATATTGATAAGACTCCACATATGTTAGTTGCAGGAGCAACTGGTTCTGGTAAATCAGTTTGTATAAATGGTATAATTATATCTATTTTAATGAGAGCAAAACCAGATGAAGTAAAATTTATTATGGTTGACCCTAAAAAAGTAGAATTAGGAATATATAACGGAATACCACATTTAGTAACTCCAGTAGTAACTGATCCTAAAAAAGCATCAATTGCTTTAAAAAAAGCAGTATCAGAGATGGAAAGACGTTATGATTTATTTGAAGAATGTGGAACAAAAAATATTACTAGTTATAACAAAATGATTGAAGAGAAAAACAAAAAGCTACCAGATGATGAGAAAATGAAAAAGATGCCATACTGGGTAGTAATTGTAGACGAACTTGCAGATCTTATGTTAATAGCAAAAAAAGATGTTGAAGATTCAATTATGAGGATAACACAAATGGCCCGTGCGGCAGGTATACACCTAATTATAGCAACTCAAAGACCATCTGTAGATGTAGTAACAGGAATTATTAAAGCTAATATTCCATCACGTATTTCATTTGCAGTATCATCATCTACGGATTCAAGAACAATCTTAGATATGACTGGAGCAGAAAAGCTTCTAGGAAGAGGAGATATGTTATTCTTACCTATGGGAGAAAGCGTTCCTAAAAGAATTCAAGGAGCTTTTATCGCAGAAGAAGAAATAAAAGTAGTTGTAGATTATGTATGTGATCAACAAAAAGCACAATATGATGAGGGATTCTTAAGCAGTGAAACAGTTGATGAAAATATTAAATCAGGACACAATAAAGAAGAGGTTGAAGAATACGATGATCCACTTTATAATGATATAGTAGAATTCGTAATTACAAGTGGAAAAGCAAGTGCATCACTTCTTCAAAGAAGATTTAAACTGGGATATAATAGAGCAGCAAGAATAATTGACCTACTTGAAGAACGAGGAATAATCGGACCACAAAATGGCTCAAAACCACGTGAAGTATTAGTAAAATTAGAAGATGAAGAATAAAAGGAGAATGTTTTATGACACCACATATGAATGCAAAAATAGATGATATTAAAGAAGTAGTTATCATGCCAGGAGACCCATTAAGAGCAAAATTCGTAGCAGAAAACTTTTTAGAAAATGCACGTCTTGTAAATAATACAAGACTTGCTCTTGCTTATACAGGAACTTACAAAGGAAAGGAAATAACTGTAATGTCAAGTGGAATGGGTATGCCTAGCATGTCAATATATGCATACGAACTATATAATGTATATAACGTAAAAAAAATAATAAGAATTGGAACTTGTGGCTCCTTACATAAAGAAATAAACTTAAAAGACATAATTGTAGCAGAAAAAGCTTATACTTCTTCAAATTTTGCATATCAATATAGTGGAGAACACCAAGATATAATAAAATCATCTGTTGATTTAAATGAAGAAGTATTAAAAACTGCAAAAGAACTAGAACTTCCTATAAAACTTGGAGTAGTAAATACAAGTGATGTTTTTTACCATGACTTTTATGATAAAAGAGTAGAGGAAAACTATTCTTTAGCAACAGAAATGGAAAGTTTTGCTTTATTTTACATAGCAAATAAATGTATGAAAGAAGCAACAGCAATTCTTACAGTATCAGATAACATAATTACTAAAGAACAAATATCAAGTAAGGAAAGAGAACAAAACTTGAAAAGTGCTATAAACTTGGCATTAGAAACAGCAGTAAAAATATAGCGAGGTGAATAAAATGCAAGAAAAAACAATTAGCAACAAGTCATATAAATTACATATGATAAAAACAAATGCGTTTAAAACAATAACTTTTAAAGTAATATTTAGAAACGAAATAAAAAAAGAACTAATAACAATAAACAATATTTTAATAGATTATTTAACGTATTCATGTAATAAATATAAAAGTAAAAAAGAAATGATAATAAAAAAACAAGATTTATATGGTGCCTATATTGGAGGCAATAACTTAAGAGTAGGGAATTATTTAGATACAAGTTTGTCCATGTCCATTTTAAATCCTAAATATACTGAACAAACTATGTTTAAAGAATCCCTTTCTTTTTTTAAAGAGATAGTATTCAATCCTAAAATAGAAGATAAATCATTTGATAAAGAAACAATAAGAATATTAAAGAATAACTTGAAATCATTAATAATATCAGAAAAAGATAAACCAAATATTTATGTTAGAAATAGATTGTATGAAGAAATGACAGATCTACCAATATCTTATAAGATGAATGGTTATATAGAAGACATAGACAAAATAAATGAAAATACACTTTTAGATAATTATAAAAAACTGATAAATAATAGTAACATTGATATATATGTAGTAGGTAATATAGAATACGAAGAAATAGAAGAAGCGATAAAAGATATTTTTAACTTTGAAACTAAAGAAAAAAAATTGAAAGATGTAAATATTAATTATAAAAACACAAGAAAAGAAATTAATATAATAAAAGAAGAAACAAAATTAGTTCAATCAAAACTAGCTATAGCATGCGAAATAAAAGACATAACACCATTGGAAAGAGAAATCGTAGCAACAATGTATAGTGTAATTTTAGGTAACTCACCAGAAGCTAAATTATTTATGAATGTAAGAGAAAAACAATCTTT
>CAKORS010000040.1 GCA_934101605.1 uncultured Bacilli bacterium | reverse complement strand
ATTATTTGTATTGGATTAGTGTTTTTTATTAAATTTATTATTTCGTTATTTGAGATTGAAAATAGTTATAATTATAACACTAAGATAATAAGTAATGGAAAGATTTTATTTAAATCTTTTATAAAATCTAATTATGATCTTTGTTCTTTATATAAAGATATTAAGAATAAAGATGTTAGAATAAAAGATATAAAAGATGCTACTTTAGATAGATATGGTAATTTAATTTGTAATAATAGTTTGAAAAATGATTCTATTATTCCTTTAGTTGTGGATGGCGTTATTGATTATAATTCTTTAGACCTTATTGATAAGAGTGATGAATGGTTAATTAAAAGAATTAATACTAATATATCTAATGTATCTATTGCTTTTTTAAAGAATAATACTATTTTTGTTGTTCCGATTAACAATTTAAAAAGTTAATCTTTTTTCTTAAAAATGGTTTAATTTTAATATCTGTTGTGTTAGAATATTTTTATAGGTGAGAAGTATAATGAAAGAATTTATTAATGCATTTGGATATAGAAATTTTATTATTTTAATGGTTATATTAGGGGTTATTGTTTTAGGTTTAATAGTTTTATTTATTGTAGATAGATTAAATAATAGGAAAGATGATATATCTAGAGTTAAGTTTAAAAAGAAAAAAGATGAGGATTTTTTGCCATTTGAGGATAAAAAACAAGAAGTAACAAAAGAAGAGGTAAAAATATCTAGTTTTAATGATGAAAAAGATGATAAAAAATCTAAAGATTTAGATGTTGTATATATTGATAAGAAAGATGAAAAGATAAGAGCACAAAAAACTTTAGAAGATACAGCAGAAAGACTTGCTAAGTTAGAATATCAAAAGGATGTTCCTAAAAAAGATGATGAAGATATTATTACTAAGACTGATTTTGAGAGATTACAAGAAGAAAAATCTATTATTAGTTATGAGGAGTTAAAGAATGCTTCATTTGATATTGATACTGTAAATGATCAGTTGTTGGAAGATCAAGGGGATGAACCTATAACTATTGAAGAGTTATATAAAATGCATGAAGAAGCACAAGATGTTGATCCAGTTGAACTTGATAATCCAATTTTTACTGAAACAGTTAAAGAGGTTAGTAAGTTTAAGAGATCAGATGTTATTTCTCCTGTATTTGGAGTTTATAATAAGGATTATAATAATTATTCAGTAGATAAATTTTATAATACTATGGATTTAAAAGATATTGAACAAGAGATTAAGAAAACTGAAGAATTTTTAGAAGAGTTAAAGAAAATTAAAAACAAATTAGGTTAAACTAATTTGTTTATTTTTAGGGAGATGTAGTATGAAAGTAGGAGTTTTTACTTTAGGTTGTAAGGTTAATTTATATGAATCTGAAGTTATGATAGAAAAATTAAAAAAAGCAGGATATGAGATATTAGACTTTAATGATATATGTGATATTTATATAATTAATACATGTACTGTTACTAATAATAGTGATAAGAAATCTAGAAAGATGATAAATCATGTTAAGTCTTTAAATAAAGATGCTATTATTGTGGTATGTGGTTGTTTTGTTGAGAGTGCAAAAGATTATGATTTTAGTGATATTGATATTGTTATAGGTAATAATGATAAATCTAATATTGTTTCATTAATACAAGATTATTTAGATAAGAATAAACAAGTTGATGTTAGAAGTAATATCATGAATGCTTGTTTTGAAAATATGGAGATAGAAAGTTTTAATGATAGAACTAGAGCTTTTGTAAAGATACAAGATGGATGTGAAAACTATTGTAGTTATTGTATTATACCTTTTGTAAGAGGTAAATGTAGAAGTAAGAGTAAAGAATTAGTTATTGAAGAGATTACTAATTTAGTAAAAAGAGGTTATAAGGAAGTAGTTTTAACTGGAATTCATACAGGAAATTATGGTGTTGATTTAGGTATTAAGTTTACAGATTTACTAGAAGAAATTTTAAAGATAGATGGTCTTTTAAGACTTAGGATATCATCAATTGAAGCTACTGAAATTACTGATAAGTTTATAGAATTATTAAATAATCCTATTATATGTGATCATTTACATATACCTCTTCAAAGTGGAAGTGATAAAATACTTGGATATATGAATAGAAAATATGATACTAAGTATTTTATGGAAAAATTAGAGAAAATAAGAAAAGTGAGATCACTTATAAATATTACTACTGATGTTATAGTAGGATTTCCTAATGAGAGTGATGATGATTTTAAAGACTCTTTAGAGTTTATAAAAAAGTGTAAGTTTGGAAAAGTTCACTGTTTTCCTTATTCAAAAAGAAATGGAACTAGAGCATGTCTTATGGATGGACATTTACCTAATGATGTAAAGAAAAAAAGAAATAAAGAGTTAATTGAATTATCTAATGTTTTAGAAAATAATTATAGAGATATGTTTATTGGAAAGACTTTGGAAGTTTTAACTGAAAAAAGTGATGATTTATATTCTTATGGTCATACTTCTAATTACTTATATTTAAGAGTAAGTAAATGCAAGAGTAACATTTTATGTAAAGTTGTTGTAAAAAAAGATAGTTTTGCTTTGGAATAGATTTTTTATTTTTGTATAATATAGTTGGAGGATATAGTTATGGAAGAAAATAAAGGTAAGACTGAATTTGGTTTTGAGATGGATCCTGATACTTTAAAGGTTTTTAAAAAGATTGATGCTAATCATTATGTCGGTTCAGGATCAGTAGAAGCTCTAGAAAGAAATATTCATTATGTTAAGGTGACTAGAAATGATTCTGTAAGTGAAAGAAAAGGAGTTATTAGCGATAGTTTTAAGAAAAAAGCAAAAGCTATAGTAGCTACGGTTGTTGCTGCTACTGTTATTTATGGTGGTGTATCATTATATAAAACCGTTAGTTCTAATTGGGATGACTATGGAGAGGCTTATAGTTATGCAGTGGAAGATGCTAAAAAACTTCAAGAGCAGGGTTATGAAATTAATGTTGCAGAATATGCTGGCAAATTGATGGCTGATAATCCTGAATATTATCATAATTTAGCAGAGGAAACAAAAGCTAAAGAAGAGGCTAGGAAGGGAAGATAGTATGACTGATATTATAAATATAAATGGAAAAGATTATTTTGTAGCTGATAGATTTTCTTATAAAGATAGAAATTATATTTATATTGTTTCTACTTCTCAAGATGAGGAATTTTCTATTCTTGATGTATCAGTAGAAAATGGTAAGACTATTTATGAAAGTGTTGATGATCCAGTTTTATTTACAGAACTAGTTAAGATTATAGATAATGATTTAAAGTAGAAAAATGTATTTATTTTCTGCTTTTTTTTTGTTATAATTAGCAGGAAGAGGTGAAGTCTATGTTTGTAGATGAGGTTGTTATAAAACTAGTAGCAGGTGATGGTGGAGATGGTTGTACTGCTTTTAGACGTGAAAAGTATGTAGAAATGGGAGGCCCTTTTGGAGGTAATGGAGGAAAAGGATCTGACATTATTTTTAAGGTTGATGAGGGACTTAGAACTTTAATAGACTTAAAATATAGTAAAACTATTAAGGGAGAACGTGGAGCACACGGGGAAGGTAAAAATAAAAATGGTAAAAATGCTAAGGATATTGTAGTAAAAGTGCCACCTGGAACTGTTGTTACTGATATGGATACTAATTTATTGGTATGTGATTTAAAAAATGATGGAGATTATTTTGTTGTAGCTCATGGTGGTCGTGGTGGAAGAGGAAATACTGCTTTTAAAACTAGATTTAATACTGCTCCTAACTTTAGTGAAAAGGGAGAGCCAGGAGAAGAAAGAATTTTAAAGGTAGAACTTAAGCTTTTAGCAGATGTAGGTTTAGTTGGTCTTCCTAGTGTTGGTAAGAGCACTATTATCTCTAAAGTTTCTAATTCTAAACCTAAAATTGCAGCATATCACTTTACTACATTAAATCCTAATTTAGGAGTTGTTAGGGTAAAAGATGGAAGAAGTTTTGTAGTAGCAGATCTTCCTGGTTTAATTAAAGGTGCTTCAAAAGGAGAGGGACTTGGAGATAAATTTTTAAAACATATTGAAAGAACTAGAGTTATTGTTCATGTTATAGATATGGCATCATTTGAAGGACGTGATCCTTATCAAGATTATGTAACTATATGTAATGAACTTAAGAGTTTTAGTGAAAAATTAATGAGTAAGAAAAGTGTTATTATTGCTAATAAAATGGATCTTCCAAAGGCAGAGGAAAATTTAAAAGCATTTAAAAGTAAATTAAAGGATGATATTAAAGTATTCCCTGTTAGTGCAATAAATAATGATTCTTTAGATGTTGTAATGACTTATATAGCGGATATTTTAGATACTATTAAGGTTGAGACCTTTAAAGAAGAAGATTATGAGGATTATGTTTTATTTAAATATAAAGCGAAAGAACCATTTACTATTGAAAAAGAAGGTAATGTATTTATTATTAAGGGTGAACAGATTGAAAAATTGTTTAGAATGACTAAATTTAATACTGATGAAGGTATTTTAAGATTTGCAAAGAAACTTACTAGAATTGGTGTTGACGATAAACTAGAGGAAATGGGTGCTAAACAAGGCGATATAGTTAAAATATTAGACTATGAGTTTGAGTATAGAAATTAAACTTATAGTCTTTTTTCTTGACTTTTTTGATATTTTATAGTATAATTGGTTTGCATTTTTTGAAGGGGGGTTTTATTATGGAAGATAAGAAAAAGAAAAAAATAGTAGCGGTTAAAAAATGTAATAAAAAATTAAAGAATAGGGTATTAGGAGTTTTGGCAGCAATTGCTGTTGCTGGAACTTTTACCTATGTTGAAATTGTAACCAATACGGATGAGTATAAAAGTGGCAGTGAAATTGGAAGAATCGAAGAAGAATTTTATTTTTCTGCTGCAGGGCAAGCTAAAGCTTATGAATGCCATTATGCTGCGGAAGAAGCTGGTATTAGGAACTTTAATGGGGATAAAGAAGATGTATTAGATTATTATGTAGCTGTTGATAATTATTCAGAGGGCAGAGTAAAAGAATTATTTTATGTAAAATATAAAAATACAAGCGATGATACTGAAGTTTTACCTTTAGGTGTAACCTGGGCAGAATTAAAAGATGCTTTAGGCAATGATAATGTTAGAATAAGAAAATAAGCAATATTTTTATTGCTTTTTTTATTTTATTTTGTGATAATATATTTATTTCTAGGAGGTTATTATGAAAGATTATTCATTTGATGATGATGAGAAAAAACTATTTATTTTAAATTATGAGATAGAAGATGATAAGATTATTATAAATTTTGCTGGAGGGATAAAACATGTTATACCTTGGACTAGTGATAATGAAAAGATTATTTTAGAGAAAATGAGGGAACAAGTTTTAAATTCTGATGAGGCATTAAATAAATTTAATAAAAAAAGAATTTTAGGAAAAAGTTTACTTGCTTTGAGTTTATTTACTTTAAGTTCTTCTTTTTTAACGTTATATTTTAATACTGCGGTTAATAATTTATTGGTTAGTGCTTTTTTTACTGCATCATCTATTGCTACTATTCCATCTTTTATATTATATTTAAAGGGAAAATGGGGTAAAGAGGATTTACTTAAAAATAAAGATTTTTTAGAACATGAAGCTAAAATAAATACTTATGCTAAAGAAAATAATAATATTTTTGCTAATGTATCTAAAAGAACTAATTCTTTAGCTTGTTCCAATATGGAGGATGGGCGTGATGCTTTAAGTATTAATGAAGTTGATTATATTTCTCTTAAAGATTTATCTAATATGTATGATAATATCGAAAGAATAGAAAATTTTAATTTTGATTGTAAACCGTTAGTTAGAAAAAAACACAGGGATTAATTATCCTTGTATTTTTAATAATCTAAAGAAATTTATTGATGGAATTGAAAATAATCTGACTCCTATTTTTGAACATCCTATACCATTTGATATATATAAATCAGTATTATTTACTTTATAATGATTTTTATAATATTTTTTTGCTCCTTTGGGTAAGTATAAGTTACCTATTAGTGGTAGATTCACTTGTTTATTATGAGAATGAGCAGATAGAACTATATCTGTTTTTTCTGTATCTATTTCTTCTATATAATCTGGTTCATGAACTAATATTATTTTATATATATTTTGGTCTTTTAATTTGTTATATTCTTCTAGATTAGGAGTTCCTTCTAAAACATCATCAACTCCATATAATAAAATTGGATTTGTATTATCTTTATATATTAAATCATATGAATTTTTTAATAATTGGAAATCTGAATCATACATTATGTTTTGAAAAGGATCTATATCATAATCATGGTTACCATATATAGCATATTTACCTAGACTAGCATTAATATTACTTAGTTGCTCTGTTATTAGTTTTATATCTTCAGTAGTAGGAGTATAAGTATCATCGATTAAATCTCCTGCAAATATAACTATATCTGGTTTTAACATATTTATATTTTTTGTTATTTTTTTAATATTGTTTTTATTTATACTTGTTCCATAATGAAGATCACTAAATTCTACTATTTTTAGTCCATGCATATTATCTGATATTTTTGATGATTGTATACTTTTTTCATGAATTAGGAATAGTTTTGGTTCTACTAAGAATGAATAAAGTATTGTTATTACAAATATTATTATTAAGAAGATTAGAAATTTTTTATAGAATGTTTTTCTTTCTTTCTTTTTTTCTATTTTTTCTTTTGCTTTTAGTTTTTTTACTCTAGAATCCATTTAATCCTCCTTATAGTATTGATATTAATAATACTAATAAATTATGAAATATGTGCATTGTTATTGGTAATAGTATGTTTTTTTTCTTTTCATATAAATAGGCAAATCCTGAGCCCATTACTCCATAGGGAATTATATATAATAATTCTTTTGTATTTGAAATGTTTCCTAATGTATGAAGAAGTCCAAAGATAAGACCTGATATTATGATATATAGATATTTATTTGATATTGTGTTTTTTAAACATTTTCTATAGATTGTTTCTTCTGTAAATGGGGCATATATAATTGCTGAAAATATCATATATATAGGGTATATTTTTAAATAGTTTTGTACTTTTACTTCATTAGTTGAACTACTTGTATAGAATATACTTATTATGAAGTTACTAACTATCATAATAAGTACTGTTAATATCCATGCTTTTATACCTAGTATTAAATATTCTTTTATATTTTTTTTATAATCTTTTATATCTTTTTTAAAGTCTTTTCTATAGATTAGATATAGTATTAACATAAATGATATTGATATTGGTATTAAAACTATATATTTTATTTGATTAGATAAATTAAGTCCTAATTTAGATAATATTTCTAATATTAAATATGGATATGTTAGTTGTAGTATTATTAATAATACAAGTATGATTATATTATAAGTTTTTTTCATTTTTACCACCTTATTCTAGATTTAATTATATCAAATATTTTTATTTATAGAAATATTTATTTTTATGAAAAAATATTTTGTTATTTCTTTGATTTATGGTATAATACATTTGACAACGAAGTGGGATTTCCCACTTTTTATATTTTTAAGGAGGTAGTAATAGTGGATCATTTAAAAGAACTTATAGATTCTGGTATAAAAGATATTAATATGCATGTTGATGATATTTTTTATAAAGATCATGTATTAAATGTTGTTCTTGATAGTAGTGAAGTTATTGATGTTGAAAGAATAGTTTTAGCTACTAAGATTATTAATCCTATAGTGGATAAAGAAGATATTATTAAAGATAGTTATACACTTGATGTATATAGTAAGGAGAGTAAGTAAAAATGAATGGTAAAGAGTTTTTAAAGGCTGTTGATGTTTTAGAAAAAGAAAAACATATAGACAGAGAAATTATATTTGATGCTATGAAAAATGCTTTAGCATCAGCTTATAAGAAAAATGAATATAAAGAAAATGTTAAGGTAAGTATTAATGAAGATACAGGAGATATTAAGGTTTATTCTTATCTTACTGTAGTAGATGAGGTTATGGATCCTGAGATTGAAATTAGTTTAGAAGATGCTAAAAAGATTGATAAAACTAAAGAGATTGGGGATACAATTGATACTGAAGTAACTCCACAAAATTTTGGTAGAGTTGCTGCTGCTACTGCAAAACAAGTTGTAGTTCAAAAAATTAGAGAAGCTGAAAGAAATAGTATTATTTCTGAATTTGAATCTAAAGAAGGAGAACTTGTAAGTGGTGTTGTTGCTTTAGAAGATGAAAGAAACTATTATATTGATTTAGGAAGAACAAATGGTATTTTACCTAAGAATGAACTTATTGGTAATGAACATATAGAGATGGGTTCTACTATTAAAGCTTATGTTACTAAGGTTGAAATGGGTGGTAAAAGTACTACTATTTTACTTTCTAGAGCTCATTATAATTTTGTTAAGAGATTATTTGAACTTGAAATACCAGAGCTTGCGGATGGTTCTATTATGATAATGGCTGTTGCAAGAGAAGCTGGTGTTCGTAGTAAGGTTGCTGTTAAATCAGAATATGCTAATATTGATCCTATTGGATGTTGTATTGGTGAAAAAGGATCTAGAATTTCTAGAATTATAACTGAATTAAATGGAGAAAAACTTGATATAGTAAAATATGATGATGATAAAGAAACATATATTAAGAATGCTTTAGCTCCAGCTAAAAATATTGGTG
>CAKORS010000039.1 GCA_934101605.1 uncultured Bacilli bacterium | reverse complement strand
CTTTCTGTAGAAACTACAAAATGTCCTTTATATTTAGCTCGTGTTGTTAAAGATGTAGTTATAAAAGAATCTCCAAATTTTATTAAGAAAAGACTTATGGCTAGTGGTATAAGACCTATAAATAATGTTGTTGATATATCTAATTATGTAATGTTATTATATGGACAACCTTTACATTTTTTTGATTATAAAACATTAGGAAATAGTATTATTGTAAGAAATGCTTATGATAATGAAAAATTGGTTACTTTAGATATTGAAGAAAGAACTCTTACAAGTGATGATATAGTTATAGCAAATAATGATGGTGCAGTTTGTCTTGCTGGTGTTATGGGCGGACTTAATTCAGAGATTACAAGTGATACTAAAGACATAGTTATAGAATCTGCTATATTTGATGCAATGAGTATTAGAAAAACTTCTAAGAGAGTTTTATCTAGTGAAGCCAGTTTAAGGTTTGAAAGAGGGATAGATCCTAATAGAACGTATATGGCTATGTTAATGGCTGTTAAAATGCTTAAAGAATATGCTTCTGCTACTGTTATTAATGGTATGTTAGAACATAGTGATATTACTCTTTCAGAAAATGTTATTAATTTATCTATAGAAAAGGTAAGAAGTGTATTAGGACTTCAACTTAGTAATCAAGATATTATGGAAGTATTTAGAAAATTAAAATTTGATGCTGAGGATTTGGGAGATATCATTAGAGTTGTTGTTCCTTCGAGAAGACTTGATATAAGTATAGAAGAAGATTTAATTGAGGAAATAGGTAGAATTCATGGTATTGATAATATAGTAGGAAAACTTCCTTTATTTGTATCAACTCCAGGAAAAAGAAATTATTTATATGGTATAGAAAAAGAAGTTAAGAATGTTTTAATCAATAAAGGTTTAAAAGAAGTTATTACTTATTCTTTAACTACACAAGATAATTTTGATAGTTTTAATGTTGATGATGTTAAAGGTTATCAAGTTTTAAGACCTATTTCTAAAGATAGAAATATAATGAGAAGTTCAATAATTCCTAGTTTAATTGAGGTATGTAATTATAATAATTCTTATAATGTAAAAGATGTTAATATTTTTGAGGTTAGTGATATTTATACTAAAAAAGATAATGATTTATTAGAAGATAAGAAATTAGCTATTCTTTTAAGTGGTAATTTTTATCAAAATAAAGTTTATAATAAAACTTTAAAGAGTGATTTTTATGTATTAAAGGGTTTACTTATTGATTTATTAGATTATTTAGGTTTTAAAGGAAGAGTTTTATTTGATACTGATAATATTATTTCTTCTTTACATCCTTTTAGTAGTGCTAATATTTTAGTTGATAGAAAACCAGTAGGAGTAATTGGTAAGTTACATCCTAAATATAAATTAGAAGCATATGTATTAGAGATTAGTTTAACTAAATTATTTAATAATAAGATAAAACCTATTAAGAATAAAGAAATTTCTAAATATCCTGAAATTAAAAAGGATGTAGCATTTATTTTAGATAAAGATATAAAATCTGGAGATATTGTTTCTTTTATTAAAAAGATAGGAACTAATATTTTAAGAGATGTTTATGAATTTGATATTTATGAAGATAAGTCTTTAGGTGAAAATAAAAAATCTATAGCATATTCTCTTACTTTTAATTCAAATGATAGAACTTTAGAAGATAAAGAAGTAGATACTATTTTTAGAAAAGTAATTGATGATGTTTGTAAAAAATATGATGCAGAATTAAGAGATAAATAATGTGTGTTTAAATACACACATTTTTATTTGTCAATTATGACAATTTTTATGGGATTTTTTTAAATAGGTCTTTAATTTGAATTGTTAATATGTTAATATATTTTATATAGGATGATTAGGAGGATTTATTATGGCATTTGAAAAAATTAAAAAATTTATTGGTGATGATGAAACTGTGAAAGATAGTCCAAAAGCTGATGATTATTATAAAGTAACTACTAAAAATGCATTTAAAGATATGAGTGGTGCAGGTGGAAGTAAGATGGTTTTAGTTGAACCTAGAGCTTATTCTGAATCACAACAAATAGCAGATTATTTAAGACTTAGAAAGGCTGTTATTGTTAATTTAAGAAGAGTTACACCAGATCAAGCAAAAAGAATAATTGATTTTTTAAGTGGAACTTTATATGCAATAAATGGTAATTTAGAAAAGATAGGTAATGGTATTTTCTTATGTACTCCGGATAATGTTGGAGTAGAAGGAAAAATAGAAGAAAAACAAAGTAAGAAGAGTAAAGAAATAGAAGAAGACGAATAAAAGATATCCAAGAGGTGAAAAGTATGGATAATTTTAAAGAATCTCAAGTGGGGTATGATAAGCAGGAAGTAAATCAATTTGTTGATTATGTTATAAAAAAGACAGAGGAAAATATTCTTGTTATAAAAAACCAAAGAGAAGAGATTAGAAGATTACAAGAAGAACTTAATCGTAGAGATAATATGTATTTTATTTCTCGTGAACAAATTGAAGAGATGAGAAAAGAAGCTAATAGGGAAAGAGAAAGAATAATACAAGATGCTAAAGATAATGCATCAAGAATAGTAAATGATGCATTATTAAGAGCAAACTCTATTACTAAGAAACAAGAATTATTAAATAAAAATATTTATATTTATAAGAAAAAAATTAGAAATACTTTGATGGAACAATTGGAAGCGTTAGATGATATTGAATTGTTGTAGGAGGATGTATGAAGTTAAATAAAAAAGGAAATGCAACAATAGCTATAGTAATATTAATAATTTTACTTATTTCAAGTTTAGGTTATATAGCATATGATAAGGGTATATTTGATGGTATAATAAATAAATATACTAAGAATGAAATTAAGAAGAGTAATAAAAAAGTTAAACTAATTAGTGGTTATCAATTTGATGTTGATGATGTTGAATGTGAAAATGATGCTGAAGTATGTGAGAAGGTTATTAAACTTTCTTATAATAATAAAAACCATAATATTACAGTAACTCCTGTTATTAAAGATGATGTTAATGAAGTAACTGCTATTACTACAGTTAAGTATGAAATAAAAATAGATGGTGAAATGGTTAATACAATTGATGCGGGATCAGTTTATTCTGGTCAAGAAATTGATGATTTAGTGAATGTTAAATTATATGTTATAGATAAAAAATATTTAGCTATAGGATATTATGTTTATGATAAGGATGATAAAAATACTTATATAGAATTGTCTTTTTATAATGATTTTTATGTTGATAAAGTAGCTCTTAGAAAGAATAATCAAAAGTTTAAGATTAATGATGGTTATTTAAATGAAGAGTTAGATAGTGTTAAGTTTGATGGAAATAGTTTTACTACATATGAATATGATTGCACTGAAGCTAATATAAAGGTAAAAGAAATGAAATTATCTTTTGATGGAGAAAAAATTACATCTTCTTTTGTTCAAAATAGAGATGATATAGAATCAGTAGGACAAAATTGTTAAATATTTTGTCTTTTTAAATTTAGCCTTGAATAATATTATTTGTTGTGATATTATACAGGTAACTGCAAATGATGAAGACGAAGAATAATGATACTTTAGAGAGAACTAGTGGTTGGTGAAAACTAGAAAAGTTAATTATTTTTAGATCACTTCTGATGCTCTTTTAGGATAAGTAAAAGACGGTAACGCGTTATAGTAATTTGAGTGCATAAACTTTTATGAAGTAGGATGGTACCACGGTTTTATCGTTCCTATGAGTAAGAGTTTTTTATTTTTGGAGGTATTTTATGAATAGTGAGATAGAGCTTAGAGTATATGATATCGATAAAGATAAATTTATTGAGAAGCTTAGTGAGGCAGGGGCTATATTTGTTGATAAATATGATCAGAAAAGATATATTTATGATTTTGATCCAGTTGATGAACATAAATGGATTAGACTAAGGACAAATGGTAAAAAAACTACACTAACTATAAAGGAACATTTATCTTCTAGTATAGATGGAATGAAAGAGTTAGAAGTAGAGGTATCAGATATGGAAAAGACTAATTTAATTTTAGAAAGATTAGGATATAAGAGAAGAAGTATACAACAAAATAAGAGGATAAGATATATTTTGGATGATGTTGAAATAGATATTGATAGATGGCCTTATTTAAAAGATTATGTTGAATTTGAGTCTTTTAATGAAGAAAATATATATAATGTTTTAAAGAAGCTTGATATAGATATAAAAGATACTACTACAAAAATAGCACAAGACTTTTATTATGATGAAGGATATAAAAAAGAAGATTTAAATAATTTATGTTTTGAGGAGGAATAGATTATGTTTAAGAATTTAGATAAGAGAGAAGCACATGATATTGAAAAAGATATAATTAAAAGTTGGAAAGATAATGATATTTTTAATGAATCTATAAGGAATAGAGAAAATTGTGAGGATTTTGTTTTTTATGATGGACCTATTTATGCTAATGCTAAACCTGGTATTCATCATGTATTTGCTAAAACAATTAAGGATGCTTTTTGTAAGTATAAAACTATGAATGGATATAGAGTATTAAGAAAGATAGGACTTGATACTCATGGACTTCCAATTGAAGTTAATGTTGAGAAAAAGTTAGGTTTTAGTGGTAAAGCTGATATAGAAAAATATGGAGTAGAAAATTTCTGTAAGGAGTGTAATAAAGAAACAGATAGTAATATTGATGAAGTTGTTAAAGTTACTGATATGATGGGACAATTTATTGATTGTTATAATCCTTATGTTACTTGTAGTAATGATTTTATAGAATCTGAATGGTGGATTTTAAAAGAGATGGATAAAAAGGGATTAGTTTATCATGGTTCTAAAGTATTACCTTATTGTCCTAGATGTGGAACTGAACTTGCAACACATGAGGTATCTCAAGGATATCAAGAAGATTCAGTTAATACTGTAATAGTGCCTTTTAAGATAAAGAATCAAGATTGTTATTTTCTAGTTTGGACTACAACTCCTTGGACTTTAATGGCTAATGTTGCTTTATGTGTTAATCCTGATCTTACTTATGTAACAGTAAAATCAATGGGGTATAATTTTATAATTGCAGAGTCATTACTTGATAAAGTTTTAGGTGATGATGTTGAGGTGTTAAAATCTTGTAAAGGAAAAGATTTAGTTGGTTTAGAGTATGAACAATTAATGCCTTTTGTTCATGTTTCTGGAAAATGTTTTACTGTTGTAAGTGATAATTATGTAACAGATAGTGATGGAACAGGTATAGTTCATATTGCTCCTGCGTATGGTGAAGATGATAATAGAGTTTGTCGTGAAAATGGTATTGGTTTTGTAAATCCAGTAGGAAAAGATGGATGTTATTTAGAAGGACCTTGGAAAGGTGTTTTAGTAACCTCTAAGGATTTAGAGATTGAAATTATAAAATGGTTAAAAGAAAATGATAAATTATTTAAAAAGATTAAAATGACTCATGATTATCCACATTGTTGGAGATGTAAATCACCACTTATTTATTATGCTAAACCAGCTTGGTATATAAATAATACAGCTTATAAAGATAAAATCATTGAAGCTAATAAAAAGATTAATTGGTATCCTGATTATATTGGTAAGAAGCGTTTTAATAATTGGCTTGAAAATATGATTGATTGGGGTATTTCTCGTAATAGATATTGGGGTTGTCCAATGCCAATTTGGATGTGTGAATGTGGACATTTCCATGTTGTAGGTTCTTTAGATGAGTTGCAAAGTTTAATAATCGAAGATAAAGATGTTCATAAGATGGAGCTTCATCGTCCTTATATAGACGAACTACATATTAAGTGCTCTAAATGTGGCAAGGTTATGTCTCGTGTATTAGATGTTATGGATGTATGGTTTGATTCTGGATCTATGCCTTATGCACAATTCCATTATCCATTTGAAAATAAAGAGTTATTTGAGTCACAATTTCCTGCTGATTTTATAGCAGAGGGTGTTGACCAAACTCGTGGATGGTTCTATGTATTACTTGTTATATCTACAATAATATCTGGGGAATCTAGTTTTAAAAATGTTGTTGTTAATGATATGATGTTAGATCAATATGGTAAAAAAATGAGCAAGAGTACAGGTAATATTATTGATCCAGTTGAAATAATGACTAAGTATGGAGCTGATGTAGTTAGACTTTATATGTTATATGTATCTCCTGTATGGACTCCACTTAGATTTTCTGTTGATGGTTTAAAAGAGGTTCATTCTAAATTCTTTAATCCACTTAAAAATACTTATAATTTCTTTTCTACTTATGCTAATATAGATAAAATTTCTGTAAGTGATTTTGATGTTAAATATGAAGATTTAGAAGATATCGATAAATGGTTAATTTCTAAATATAATAAATTATTAAAATATGTAACAGAAAGTTATGAAGAATATGATTTAAATAAGGTTGTTAAGGCTTTAACTAGTTTTGTATCTGATGATTTATCTAATTGGTATATAAGACGTAATAGAGATAGATTCTGGGGAAGTGAGCTTAATAATTCTAAAAAAGCTGTATATCAAACAACTTATCAAATTTTAGTTGGTTTATCTCAAATACTTGCTCCAATCGCACCTTTTATTTCAGAAGAGATTTATTGTAATTTAACTAATGAAAAATCAGTTCATTTAAGTGATTTCCCTAAATACGATTTAAGTTTAGTTGATGAAAAATTGGAAAATAAAATGGATTTAGTAAGAGATTTAATATCTCTTGGAAGAAATGCTAGAGAAGAAGCTAAGATTAAGGTTAGACAACCTATAAGTGAAGTTATTCTTGATGGTAAAAACGAGGAAATTTTAAAAGGCTTAAAAGATTTAATAAGTGAAGAGTTAAATGTTAAGAAAATAACTTATGCTAAAGATTTAAGTTTATATATGAACTTTACTGTTAAACCTAATTTTAAAGAAGCTGGTAAAGTTATAGGTTCTAAGATGAAGAAATTTGTTGCATTCTTATCTAATTTAAGTGATGAAGAGATTGCAAGTGTTAGAGAAGGTAAGTCTTTAACTTTTGATGGTATAGAAATAGATTCTAGTTTATTAGATGTAAGAGTAAGTTCTAAGGAAGGATTTGATGTAGCTCTTCTTGATAATAATTTTGTTATTTTAAATACTACTTTAACTAATGATTTAATAAATGAGGGATATGCTAGAGAAATAGTTTCTAAGGTTCAAAATTTAAGAAAAGAAAAGGATTTTAATATTGAAGATAGAATTAATTTATATTTCAATGGATTAGATGATGTATTTAATAGTTTTGAAGCTTATATAAAGAAAGAAACTTTAGCTGTTAATTTAGAACATAAAGATTCATTAGATAATAAATTTGATATTAACGGTGTAGAAGTATATTTAGATGTAGAAAAAATTTAATTTTATAAGAAACTTTTAAAAGAAGTTTCTTTTTTTATGTAATAATTTATTTTCTTAGTAATAATTTTTATTATTATTGATGATTTTATTATCAATAAATATTTTTAGTTATTTTAATTTTTAAAATTATTGTTTTATTATGTATGTAAAAGTTGTGTAAATAATACTTTTTGAAACATTATTCGACATATAGATGTGCAATAATTTGAAATACAAAGGGAGTGATTATGTGTTAGATATAGATATGGAATTTAGAAAGGGTATTTTATTTGTTAGATTAAGAGGAATATTAAATGGTGATACTTCTTTAAGACTTGATGAGGAGTTAACTTCTATTATTAATAATAATGGTATTAAATATTTATTGGTTAATTTAAATGAATTATCTTTTATTGATAGACATGGAATGAATGTTTTAGTTAAAAATTATATTAATATTTTAAATAATAGTGGAAAATTTATTATTTGTGGAATGGATAAGTTATTAGATTATAATGGAGGACTTTTAAAGAATTTATATCAAGTTAGTAATGAGAAAAAAGCTTTTGAGGTAATTAATATATGATGGAGAATATGATATTTGCATATGATTGGTTGATTAAATCTATAATATCTAAATATACTTATTATTTTGATAGAGATGATTTATATCAAGTCGGGGTAATTGGACTTATTAATGCATATAAAAAATTTGATAAAAATAGTAAGACTGAATTTTCCACTTATGCTTATTTTTGGATTATGGGAGAAGTTAAGAAATTTATAAGGGAGAGTAATGCTTTTAAAGTTAGTAAAGATTTAGCAAAACTTAATAAATCTTTAGAAAAAGCAAAGGAGTCTTTAACACAAGTTTTGGGTAGAGTTCCTAGTGATTTAGAGATTGCTAATTATTTAGAAATTCCAAAAGAAAAATTAGATGAAGCAAGATATGCTAATCAATTGGTAGCAAGTCTTGATTATGAAAATGATGATTTAGATTTATATGATAGGATAGGTTATAAAGAAACTTCATATGAAGCAGATATTTTAGATTTAAAAGATGAGGTGGCAACTTTACCATTATTTGAGAAGAAACTTATAAAAGAAAGATATGAGAATGGGTTAACTCAAGGAGAAGCTTCCAAAGTGCTTGGTATTTCTCAGGTTCAAGTTTGTAGAAAAGAAAAAAAGATATTAGAAAGATTAAGGACAAGATTAGAATAATAATCTTGTTTTTTTAATTATTTATTAGGAGTTTTTAAGTGATTTATAAATAATAATTATGGAGGTATAATTTATGAATTATTATAAAGAGATAAGAAATGAATTAATAAATAATGAAATAAATAGAAAAGTAAAAAATTATTCAATAAATAAAAG
>CAKORS010000038.1 GCA_934101605.1 uncultured Bacilli bacterium | reverse complement strand
CAGGAATAGTAAAAGGAGCATCAAAAGGAGAAGGATTAGGAAATAAATTTCTATCTCACATAAGAGAAGTAGATGCTATAGTAGAAGTAGTTCGTTGTTTTAAAGAAAAAGATATAACTCATGTAGATGGTTCAATCGATCCTATAAGGGATATTGAAACAATAAATTTAGAACTTGCCTTAGCAGATCTAGAAATAGTATCAAATAGATTAGATAAAATTAAAACTAAGGCAAGAACAACAAAAGAAAAAGAAGTTATAATAGAATGTTCAGCCTTAGAAAAAGCAAAAGAAGCCTTAGAAAAAGGAACTCCTTTAAGATTAGTAGAATTTACAGATGAAGAGTTATTTTCAATGAAATCATTTAATTTATTAACTTTAAAACCTCATATATATTTAGCAAATATTTCAGAAGACGAAATAACAATAGATAATGAGTATGTAAAAGCCTTAAAAGAATTTGCAAAAAAGGAAAATTCAGAAGTAATAGTAGTATCTGCTAAAATAGAATCTGAACTATCAGAACTAGAAGATCAAGATAAAGAAGAAATGTTAAAAGATTTAGGAATAGAAAAGTCAGGTCTAGATAAACTTATAGAGACAACATATAAAATACTAGGTTTAAAAACATATTTTACTTGTGGCCCAGAAGAAGTTAAAGCATGGACATATAAAGATGGAATGAATGCAAAAGAATGTGCTGGTATAATTCATACAGACTTTGAAAAGGGATTTATTAAGGCAGAAGTAATATCCTATAATGACCTAATTGAATGTGGTTCAGAGTTAAAAGTAAAAGAATCAGGTAAATTTAGAATAGAAGGAAAAGAATATCTAATGCAAGATGGAGATATCTGTCACTTTAGGTTCAATTTATAAAAGATATTAACAAATTTGTTAATATCTTTTTAATATTTACCTTTACAAAACATATAATTCTTTGATATAATACAAACCGAGTAAGAAATTTACTCCTTGCTTACTATATGTAAGACTTAAAGGCCAAGAGGAGGTGTAAGAAATGAGAAACTATGAAATCATGTTTATAGTAAAACCAACATTAGATGAAGCAGCAATCAAAAAAGTAGCTGAAGATATGAAAAGTATTCTTACAAAAAATGGTGC
Organism: uncultured Bacilli bacterium; assembly: GCA_934101605.1. Lineage (GTDB taxonomy): Bacteria > Bacillota_I > Bacilli_A > RF39 > UBA660 > CAKORS01. The sequence goes on along the minus strand of CAKORS010000038.1, from coordinate 7,696 downwards.
TAAAATAACAGAAGAAAAAGATATGGGTCAAAGAGATTTAGCATATGAAATTAAGAAATACAATAAAGGTTATTATTTCCTTTATAATGTTAGTGCAGCAAGTGATTCTAAAGCAATTAATGAATTCAATCACGCTGTAAATGTATCTGAAGACGTTATTCGTGCATTAGTTACAAAAATTGAAGACTAAGAGGTAATATATGAATAAAGTATTTTTAATAGGAAGATTAGTTCGTGATCCAGAACTTAGATATACAGGATCAAATATAGCTGTTGCCACTTTTTCATTAGCAGTAAACAGAAATTTTGCTGGAGCAAATGGAGAAAGAGAAACTGATTTTATAAATATAGTTGTATGGCGTAAACAAGCTGAAAATGTTAAAAATTATTTAAATCAAGGCAGTCAAGTAGCAATCGATGGACGTATTCAAACAAGAAATTATGAAGATCAAAATGGTCAAAAAAGATACGTTACAGAAGTTGTTGCAGATAATGTTCAATTTTTAGATTCTAAAGGAAGCAATAGAAGTGTAGAACAAACTCCACAAGATAATGTAAATCCATATGATTTTTCAAGTGAAGTAGATGTTCCAACAACAAATGTAGATAATGATCCTTTTAAGGATTTTGGAGAAGAAATAAAAATTGAAGATGATGATTTGCCATTCTAAAAAAGGAGGAAATCATGGCAGAATTTTATCGTAAGAAAAAGAAAATTTGTTACCTATGTGCTGGTAAAACTATAAATTATAAAGATGTTGATATCTTAAAAAAATATATCAATGAAAAAGGAAAAATTTTACCTAGACGTGTAACAGGTGCTTGTGCAAAACATCAAAGAGTTATAGCAGAAGAAATTAAAAAAGCACGTATGATAGCATTATTACCATTTACTAAATAATAGATATTATCTATTATTTTTTTTGTTTTAAAGACAAAACTAAATATTTGTAGTATAATAAATTAACAAGAGGAAACTCCCTAAATTTTTAAAAAATCCTAAAATAAAGGAGGAAATAAAATGGAAGTTATTTTTATAAAAGACTTAAAAGGTCAAGGAAAAAAAGGTGAAATAAAAAAAGTTAAAGATGGATATGCAGAAAACTTTTTAATAGCAAAAGGATATGCTGTTGCAAAAAATACATCTAACTTACAAACATTAAGAAAAGAACAAAAACAAGCTAAAGAACTAGATGAAGAAAATCGCAAAAATGCTAAAATTCTAAAAGAACAATTAGAAAAAGAAAAATACAAATTTAAAGTAAAAACAGGAGCACAAGATAAAGTATTTGGAAGTGTTTCTGTAAAACAAATAAAAGAAAAATTAGATGAAAAATATAAAATTAATAAAAATCAAATAATAATAAATAATCCAATAACATCTTTGGGATATCATAATATAGAAATTATTTTATATAAGGATATAAAGGCGGAACTAAAAATAGAAATAATAAAATAACCTTTTATAAAAGGATGTGAAGTAATGAAAAGAGAAATACCAAACAATATAGAAGCAGAGCAATCAGTATTGGGAGCAATGTTTTTATCAAAAGAAGCAATAGAAAAAGCTATAGAACAATTATCAAGTGATAGTTTTTATTTAGATAAACATGGTAAAATCTTTGAAGCTATAAAAAATACATTTAATAAAGGTATAGCAGTAGATATAACTACTATAACTGAAGAATTAAAAAATAAAAAAGAAATAGATTTAATTGGAGGAATAGAATATTTAACAGATATTATAGAGCAAACTCCAACAGCAGCAAATGTTGATTACTATATAGATATTGTTAGAGATAAAAGTATTTTAAGAAGACTAATAGAAAAAGCAACAGATATAGCAACACTTGGGTATTCAAATGATTTACCAGTAACAGAAACACTAGATAAAGCAGAAGCTGGTATATTAGAAATAGTAAAAACAAGAAAATCATCTGAATTTAAAACAATGCCTGAAGTTCTATCAGTATTCCAAGAAAACCTTGAAAAATTAGCAGCAAACAAAGGAAAAATAAGTGGTATTCCATCAGGACTTTACGATTTTGATAACATGACAGATGGTTTTCATGAAAATGAACTTATTATAATAGCAGCACGTCCAAGTATGGGAAAAACAGCTCTAGCCCTAAACATAGCAACAAATGTAGCATTAAATGCTAAAAAAACAGTAGTAATATTTACTCTAGAAATGAGAGCAGAACAATTAGTTTCTCGTATGATTTCATCTTTAGGTCAAATAGAAGGTAAAAAGTTGCAAAATGGAAGTCTTCAAAATGAAGATTGGAAACGTGTAAATGAAGCAATGAGTAGGTTGGCTGAATCAAATATATATATAGATGATTCTCCAGGAGTTACAATCGGAGATATTAAGTCTAAATGTAGAAGAGTAGCAGCAACAAATGACAATCTAGGATTAATAGTTATAGACTACTTAACATTAATCGGTGGTATGAATAAATACCAAGGAAATAGACAACAAGAAGTATCAGAAATTTCAAGAGCTTTAAAAACATTGGCATTAGAGCTTAAAGTTCCTGTTCTTTGCTTAGCACAGTTATCAAGAACACCAGAGTTAAGAGAGGATAAAAGACCAATACTAAGTGATTTAAGAGAATCAGGTTCAATAGAACAAGATGCCGATATAGTAGGATTCATATATCGTGATGATTACTATAACAAAGAATCAAAAATTGATGACAATATTTCTCAAGCAGAACTAATTGTAAGAAAAAACAGAAGTGGTAAAATAGGAACAGCAGAATTATTATTTAAGAAAAATACCGCATCATTTATGAATTATAAAAAAGACAAAAAAGAGGGTGAATAAATTGGATAAAGTAAAAGTAATAATAACATCAATATTAGCTTTAGCAATATCACTATTATTTATATTATTAGAAAACTATAGCACTCCAACAGCTTATTATGGAGCCCATGAAGTCTACAGAGTTTATTTAAATGGTAAATCTTTAGGTATAGTAGAATCAAAAGAAGAACTAGAAAAATATATAAACCAAGAACAACAACAAATAAAACAAAAATATGGAGTTGATAAAGTTTATAGACCAAAAGATTTAGAAATAAAAAAAGAAGTAACATATAATACAAACCTAAAAAGTGTAAAAAAAATATATAAAGAAATAGAAAACAAAGACGACTTTACTATTAAAGGATATAAAATAACTATTACTAGTAAAGTAAAACAAGAAAATACTAACGATAATAAAAAGAAAAAAGAGGAAACTACAACTCAAGAGTTATATGTTTTAAATAAAGATGACTTTACAAATGCCATAAATTCAACAGTATTAGCATTCATAGATGAAGAAAAATATAAAGATTATTTAAATAGCACTCAAGCAGAAATAAAAGACACAGGTTCAATTATAGAAAACATATATATAAAAGAAACTATAACTATAAAAGAAGACTATCTACCAACTAAAGAACAAATATTTACTAATGAAAAAGACTTAGCTAAATATATACTTTATGGTAACTTAAATAATCAAAAAACATATAAAGTTCAATCTGGAGATACTCCACAAAAGATAGCAACTGCTAATAAATTAAATATAAACGAATTTTTAGTAGCCAATAGAGATTTATCTGGAAAAGATGCTCTTTTATATGAAGGTCAAGAAGTTATAGTAAGTTTAATTGATCCAATTATAACAGTAGTAGAAGAAGAGCATGTAGTAGAATTACAAGAAACAAAATATGAAACAGTAGTAGAAGAGGATTCTTCATTATACAAAGGTCAAAGTGAAATAGTAAGAAAAGGAGTAAATGGAGAAAGCCTAGTAACAAAAAAAACCCAAAAAGAAAATGGGCACACAACAAACGTAATTAATGTTTCAACAGTAGTAGTTAAAAACCCAGTTAATGAGTTAGTAAAAGCAGGAAGCAAATCAAGTTATGTTGTTGGAAATGGATCATGGGGATGGCCGACAATTCAAGGCTATACTTTAACAGACGGATATGAATGGCGTTGGGGAAAACTACATGCAGCTCAAGACATAGCAGGTTTAGGATGTAATTCACCAATATATGCTGTTAATTCAGGAACAGTAGTAACCGCACATTATCATAGTAGTCTTGGTAATTATGTAGAAATAGATCATAACAACGGTTATAAAACACTTTATGCTCATTTAAATAGAATATATGTAAGTGAAGGACAAGGTATTAACAAAGGTGATGTTTTAGGACTTATGGGAGCAACAGGATTCTCATTTGGTTGCCACCTACACTTTGGTGCGTATTATCAAGGATCAAGTTTCGATCCAATGAATCTTTATAGATAATGAAAGTAACAGTCTTATCAAGTGGTTCCAAAGGTAATTCAACATTAGTAGAAACAGATAATTTGAATATTCTAATAGATACTGGATTACCTTTAAGTAACCTAGAAAAAAGATTAGAACGCACCTTTCCTCATATAGATGTTTTAGTAATAACCCATAGTCATATAGATCATATCAAAGGTATAAACTCAGTTATAAAAAAATTTAATCCTATAGTATTTACACATAGTCCTGCAGTAATAGAAAAATATGATAAAAATATAAACAAAGAGAATGAAATAATCTTAAATGGAATTTCAATCTCTTTATTTCCTTTATCTCATGATGTTCCTTGCACTGGAGTATCAATAAAAGATTTAGATAAAGAACTTATATATATTACTGATACAGGTTATATAAATAAAAAAGTATTAAATAAAATACTAAATAAAGATATGTATATTATAGAAAGTAATCATAATGTAGAAATGTTAAGACATGGAAAATATCCATTCTTCTTACAACAAAGAATTTTAGGAGACAGTGGACACTTATCTAATGAAGATACAGTAAAGTATCTTAACCAAGTAGTGGGAAATAAAACAAAACACATAATATTAGCCCATTTATCCGAGGAAAATAATTCAATAGAAAAGGTAAGTGAAGCATTAAAACAATTAACACCAAATGTTAATAAACCTATAATAGCAAAACAAGAAAAATCTTTAGAAACAATCGAGGTATAATATGATAAAAATAATATGTCTTGGTAAAATAAAAGAAAAATTTTATCAAGAAGCCATTAAAGAATATACAAAAAGACTATCTAAATACACAAAATTACAAATAATAGAACTTCAAGATGAAAAAGATAATGATGTAAAAACATGCTTAAAAAAAGAAAAGGATCTAATATTAAAACATATTAAAGAAAAAGATAATATAGTATTATTAGATATAAATGGAACAGAACTAAATAGTAAAGATTTTTCAAATTATATAAATAATGAATTATCAAATTATAGTAATATAACTTTTATAATAGGATCATCAAATGGATTAGATGAAGAAATAAAAAGTATTACATCAAAAAAAATATCATTTTCTAAAATGACATTTCCACATCAATTATTTAGAATAATACTTTTAGAACAAATTTATAGAAGTTTTAAAATAATAAATAATGAATCATATCATAAATAGGTTTAAAACCTATTTTTTTTCATATACTTAAATGGTGATAAGGTGAATACAATAAATAAAATAGTATGGGTAGTAGCAATATCATTAATCTTTTTAAATGGAATATATTTTTCATTTAAATTAAAATTTCCCCAATTAAAAATAAAAAAAATATTAAATAAAATAAAAAATACATCAAAAAGCAAAGAATCCATTAGTTCATTGGACACTTTATTCATATCTTTAGCATCAAAACTAGGAGCAGGTTCTTTATCTGGTATTGCTTTAGCAATATATTATGGTGGAATAGGAACAATATTCTGGATTTGGATATCAACATTTTTTACATCTATAAATTGTTATCTGGAGAACATTTTAGCAATTAAATATAAAGAAAAAGACGGTAAGTATAATAAAGGCGGACCTTCATATTATATAAACAAAGGACTAGGAAAGAAAAAACTATCAATAATATATGCAATTCTTGCTATAGCAGCATATATAATTGGTTTTATAACAATTCAAAATAATACAATAACAACATTAATAACAAATACCTATAACTGTAGTAGTATACTTATAACTTCCATAATAACAATACTATCTACAATATTCATATTTAAGGGTATAAAGACCATTTCCAAAGCATGTAATAAAATTGTTCCTATTATGACATCAATTTACATAATATTAGGAATAATAGTATTAATAAAAAACTTAAAAATAATGCCTCTTCTATTAATAAATATTGTAAAAGATGCCTTTAGCTTAAAATCAGTAACCGGAGGAATAATATCATCATTTATAATAGGAATACAAAAATCAATCTTTGCATCAGAAGCTGGAGTAGGAACAAGTGCTATAGCAAGTGCTACCTCTGATAATAATGATCCTATAAAACAAGGATACTATGGAATTATAGAAACTTTTTTCATTAATTTTGTAATCACAACTATAACAGCCTTAATGATAATAACTAGTAATTTCCATATATTAAATCTAAAAAATATAAATGGAATAGAAATAACTGATTTTGCCTTTTATTTTCATTTTGGTAACATAGGAAAATTCTTTTTACTAACTGTTTTAATACTATTTTGCTTTTCAACAATTATTACCTGTTACTACTATGGAGAAAGCAATTTAAAAATTCTAACAAATAATAAAAAAACTATATTTCTCCTTAAAATATTTACAATAGTAATTCTTTTTATCGGAGGAATAGCAAAATCAAGCTTTGTATGGACAACCGGAGACATATTAATAGGATTATTATCTATAATAAACATATATGCTATAAATAAATTAGAAAGTGTAATTATAAAGGAACATAAAAACAATAAATATATTGAATAAATTAAAAATAAAATATATAATAAAACTATAAGAAAGAATAATGAAAGGATGATACGATGAAAAAAATATTACCACTACTTTTAATAACAATTCTCCTACTAACAGGATGCAAGGCAAAAGATAAACTAACAATAAAATTAGAATCAAATCCAACAACAGGATATGAATGGATTTATCAAATTAATAATAGTGATGTTTTAAAACTAAAAAGCAATGACTATAAAGAAAATGATAAAGATGATAAAACTGTAGGAGCTGGTGGAGTACAAACTTATGTCTTTGAAGCAGTTAAAGAAGGAGAAGCTACTATAACTTTAGCATATGGAAGAAACTGGGAAGAAAAAAGTGAATATAAAATAGAATATAAAATAAAAGTTGATAAAAATAAAAATATTGAAGTTTTAGATAAAACTGGAGATATTGATCAAATAGTAAAATAACAAAATTTATAAAATACATTGTTAAAGCAATGTATTTTTATTATAATAAAAACATAAAGGAGTATATTATGTTATTAAATAAAAAATGGGATGAAGTCTTAAAAGATGAATTTACTAAAGACTATTTTATAAAACTAAAAGAAGATATAAGAAAAGAATATCAAATAAAAACTATATATCCAAAAGCGCCAGAAGTTTTTAAAGCTTTTAGATTAACAGATTACGATGATGTAAAAGTAGTTATCCTAGGACAAGATCCATATCATGGTGAAAACGAAGCAGAAGGTCTTTCATTTTCTGTAAAAAAAGGTATTAAATTTCCACCATCTTTATTAAATATATTTAAAGAGTTAAAATTTGATTTAGGATATGTAATACCACAAAGTGGATCTTTAGAAATATGGGGAAAAGAAGGTGTGCTACTATTAA
>CAKORS010000037.1 GCA_934101605.1 uncultured Bacilli bacterium | reverse complement strand
TTATTTATATTTCTTATTATAATTGGATTCTTTACTTTATCTTTTATATTTAATTTTTCTTTATTTATAATCTTTTCCTTTGTTTCTTCATCTAATCTTTCATATTCTTTATTTTTTATTTTATATCTTAACTCTCTTACTGATAAATTTTGTTCTTTTGTTATTTCTATATAATAACCAACCTTATTCAGATCTGAGTATGGCAATAACTCTACATAATGACTATATGTTAATTCTGGTGACACTGTCGCCATTTTTTCTAAAAGATAATAAAATTTTCGCATCTTATTTAAAGACGATAAATCATATCTTTTATTTATATCTTTACTTAATCTCTCTGAATATTCTTTTATTATTCCCTCTCCATAATGTTTTCCTGCATCACTTAATAACTTCCCTACATTATAATAAGTTGTTAAATCACTTTTATTTATTGAATAGTTTTTTACTTTTCTATTTATCTCATTATTTATTAATTCATTTCTTATCTCTTTATAATAGTTCATTTTTTCTCCTTTTAAAAAAAGAAACATTATTCTGTTTCTTTTTTGCTTGATAAAAAAGTAACTTTTTCTGCGATTACATTGGTTGCATACTTTTTTTCTTGTTGGGTGTTGTATGAATTTATTTCTATTCTTCCTCTTACTCCTATAATATCTCCTTTTTTGCAGTATTCAGTAGTTCTTTCTGCAATTCCTTGCCATAAAGTGCATGGGATAAAGTCTGTTTCGTATTCTCCATTTATATTTTTGTAACTTCTCGGAACGGCTAAGGTTATATTTGCAACTTTTGATCCAGAATCACATTCTTTAGTCTCGGGGTCTTTAACTAATCTTCCTACTAAAACTACCTGGTTTAACATTAATTCACCTCCATTTCGCTTTATATAATATTTAATTATTTAATTTATTGCAAAATGGAGTTTTTATATTTTTTTGTTATTTTTCAAGATGTTTTTTTCTTTTTTATATGGCTTTTTATTATTTTAAATTGTTATTATCATTAGATATTAAAAAAGATAAGTTTTTTTAAAACTTATCATAAACTTTGTTTTAATAATTGATTTAATTCTACTGCATATTCTACTGGTAATTCTTGTCTAAATTTATCTGTAAAACCTAGTATGATTAATTCCATAGCTTTTTCTTTACTTATTCCTCTAGACATTAAATAGAATAATTTTTCTTCACTTATTCTAGATACAGTTGATTCATGCTCTATAAAACTATTTTTATTTTCTATTATATTTGTTGGATAGGTATCACTACTTGACAATTCATCTAGTATTAAAGTATCACATTTTACAAGAGAATATGAGTTCTCTGCATTTTTCTTTATATGAACTTTTCCTCTATAATCAGCACTTCCACCTTGTGACGCTATGGATTTTGAGATAATGTTACTTGTAGTATTTTTACCTATATGAATCATTCTTGCTCCACTATCTTGTTCTTGACCTTTTTTTGCTACGCTTATTGTTATACAAGTTCCTTTTGAATTGTCTCCTTTTAATACGCAACAAGGATATTTCATTGTTTTTAAGGATCCGATATTTCCATCTATCCATTCCATTGTTCCATTTTCTTCTACTAAAGCTCTTTTAGTTACCAAATTATAAACATTTGTAGCCCAATTTTGAATAGTTGAATATCTACAACTGCTGTTTTTTCCTACATATATCTCTACTACAGCAGCATGCAAATTGCTACTTGAATAGTTTTTGGCAGTGCATCCTTCTATATAATGTAGTGAAGAGTTATCATCTACTATTATTAATGTTCTTTCAAATTGTCCTAGATCTTTACTATTAATTCTAAAATAACTTTGAAGAGGTCTATTTAATTTTGTATTTTTGGGTATGTAAATAAAACTTCCTCCGGAAAACACAGCTCCATTTAATGCTGTAAATTTATTTTCGTTTGGTGCTACTATCTTTGAAAAGTATTTTTTTACAAGATCAGGATACTTTTTCATAGCATCTTCAATAGATGTAAATATTACTTTCTTATCTTCTAATTCTTTTAACATATTATGATATATTACTTCACTTTGATATTGAACTCCTATACCATCCATCTTTTTTTCTGATGAGATAACTCCTAAATCTTTAAATTCGCAAGATATATTTTGTTCTATATTATCCCAATTGTTATTTATTTCATTACTATCAGATTTATAATATTTTATTTTATCAAAATCTAAATTAATTTCAGGACCAAAAGAAGGTAATTTAATATTTTCAAAACATTTGAAACATTTCAAACGATAGTCTAATATATCATTATCTTCATTTTTTATTTTTGATATTTCTTTTATTTTATCTTCGTTAAGTCCTATTATTTCCATTAATTGTCATTCTCCTTGATTACTTCTTCGATTGCTTTTACTGGTAATAATGCGCAAGTTTTTCTATTTGGTTGTAAATAAATTTCATCATATGCATTTAATTCTTTTAATAAATCTTTATCATATTCTTTTTCATTTATCATATTTTTATAATTTTCTATTAAAACTTTTACTTCATCAATTGTTTTACCTATTAAGTTTTTTAGCATTATAGATGTTGCTGATGTTGATATCGCACATGCTTCTCCTTCAAAGGAAACATCCTTTACTATATTATTTTCAATTTTAAAATAAATATTTAAGTCATCTATACAAGATTCATTGTTTGTTCTGATTTTTTTATATGTTTCATCGCTTTTATGGTTATGGAACGGGTGTTCATAGTTATCTAGTATTATTTCTCTTCTAAATTCTTTATCCATAATAACTCACCTCAAATTCATTTTATAGTATACATTACTTTGCTATTTTTATCAATATTTTGAATTATTGACTTTTAAATAATTATAAAATATAATAACCTTTACTGAGGAGTGTTTTTTATGTTAGATTGGAATTCAAAAAATAAAAATAATATATATGATGATAAGTTTTTATTAAATTATGAATGGAAAGATAATTTAATAATTCTTAATTATTCTGATGGAACTAAATCTACTTTACAAAATAATAAACAAGGAGCTTCTCGTGCTGAAGAGATGTTTAAAAAGCAAATTAAATATGCGAATGATTTTAGAGTTTGTAATATAGTTGATATTTTAAATATTAGACCTTGGTTTAAGGCTTCTCTTATAGGAATTACTGTTGCAAATTTAGGTATTTTTCTTGCTACTTCTAATGTTGGAGTTGTATTTTTACAAGCAGGATTAGTAATTTATGATATTTTAATTAAAAGATTATTAGAGGAAAAAAGCTATAAGATTTTGGAAGATATTGATAAGCATGAAATTTTCTCAGAGAATAAAGATGAAATAAATAATTTCTTAGTTAATAATAAAGAAATATTAAATGAATTAAGTAGAAAATCTAAAAAGTTCTTAACTAATAAAACTAATATAAATTTTAATGATTTAGATAATATAAGTGTTGATGATATATATTATATAGCATCTTTAATGGAAGAAGACGAAAACGATAATACAAGAACAAGAAAATAAGACTGGATTATATCCAGTCTTATTATTTTACAATATTTCTTTAAAAATATTTTCTGAGTTTTGTAAAACTCTTATTAATTCATCTATTTCTTCTTTTGTATTATATAAATATAAACTTATTCTACATGTATTTTTTATACCTAATTCATCTTTTAGCATTTTAGCACAATGGTTTCCTGCTCTAACACAGATATGATAATTATTTAAATATACTGCTGTATCTTGAGAGAATACATTGTCTAAGTTAAATAGAACTATTCCTGTTTTACTATTCTCATTGTATATTTTAACATTTTTTATTTGTTTTAATTTACTTATTAAGCATTTTCTTAATTCTTGTTCATGTTTTTCTATTTTTTCAAAACCTATACCTTCTAGATAATCTATTGCTGCTCCAAGTCCTATAACTCCTTCAATATTTGTTGTTCCAGCTTCTAGTCTAGTTGGTAATTTTTTATACTCTAGATCTCCATTTTCTTCAAAATAACTATTCATTCCTCCACCATAATTTAATGGTTTCATTTTATCTAATAAATCATATCTTCCATATAAAACACCAATTCCAGTTGGTCCACACATCTTATGTCCTGAAAATACTAAGAAATCTATATCATTATTTCTTACGTCTTCTCTTAGGTGAGGAACGCTTTGAGCTCCATCAACTACAAAGTATATATTTTTTTCTTTACAAAGAACTCCTATTTCTTTTATTGGTCTTATATCTCCCACTGTATTTGTAATATGAGCAAGTGATATTACTTTGGTTTTATTAGTTATTACTTTATTAAGATTATCCATAGTTACTTTTAAATCTTTATCTAAAGGAACATATTTTATTACTATTCCTATTTCTTTTTCTAATTCTAACCATGGTAAAACGTTAGATGCATGTTCTGCTTTTGAAATAATAACTTCATCACCTTTTTTTAAGTTATATTTCATAAATCCAAATACTATCATATTTAATCCTTCAGTTGAACCTTTAGTAAATATTATTTCTTCTTTTCTTGATGCATTTATTAACTCTTTTACCTTTTCTCTAACACCTTCATACATATTATCTACTTTTAGGCTATTATCATAATCACCACGATGAGCATTTGCAGTGTATTTATTATAATATTCAGTTATTTTATCTAAAACCATTTTAGGCTTTAGTGTTGTTGCACCATTATCAAAATATATAATATTTGTATCTAAGATTGTAAAATCTTCTCTATGCATTTTATCACCTCCAATATGAATTTATATTTGTTGTTATCAGTTCGTTAATCTCCTCATTAGTATCTCTATTACTTGTTAAAAAAGCTTTTGCTAGTAATTTTTTTGCATCCATAGTATTTATTCCTCTTGAATTTAAATAAAATATCTTTTTCTTATCAAAATAGCCTATATATGCAGAATGATTTGCTTCTACATCATTATTGTTTACTATTAAGTTTGGTTCTATTTTACAGTTATTACTATCTAAAACTATTATTATACTATCTTGATTACATACACATTTCTTGCTATCTTTATTTATAATTCCATTTACAATAAAATCCAGTTTTTTATCTTTCATATTTAGTCCATGACTAGTTACTTTACTAGTTGTATTACCCTTATTATGATTAATATCTATTTTGTAACTATTATCTTCTTCATTAATACATGAATAGTAATAATCAATATTTATATATTCTTTATTTAGATTTACTTCATTTTTTATACTTGTATTAATAGAAAATATATCGATTGTAAGATTATTTTCTAAATTGTAAGTTACTTCTATATTACTATTTTTTATATATTTAAATATTTTTATGTTTTTACTAGTATTAATTGTAAGATTACCTGTTGCATTAATTATATCTATTCTTGTATCTTCATTTAGAGTTATTTCTTGCTTTATATCTTCATTCTTATACGTTATTATATTCATAAAATTATTCCTCACATACTTTATTTGCACATTTAGAATACTTTTTGTATCCGTTTTCTAAAACATCTTTGGCTAATGTTATATCTCCACTTGCTACTATAGTTCCTTCGCTTATTATGTGAACATATTCTGGTTTTACATATTTAAATATTTTATCATAATGAGTAATCATCAAAACTGAAGTATCTTTATTTTCTTTTAGATAGTCGTTTATATTTTTACATACTATTTTAATGCTATCAACATCTAGACCTGAATCTAATTCATCTAAAATAATTAATTTTGGTTTTAATAAATTAATTTGAAGAATTTCATTTTTCTTTTTTTCTCCTCCACTAAAATTTTCATTTAATGATCTATGTATCATTTCTTTATTTAGTTCTAGTTTTTCACTATTTTTATTTACTTCTTTAATAAAATCATATAAAGATATATTTTCATTTTGATTTGAATTTATTGCTTCTCTTAAGAATTCGCTGTTTTTTACTCCTTCGATTACTGTAGGATTTTGAAACACTAAAAAGATTCCTAATCTTGCTCTTTCATCTGTTGTAAGATTTAAGATAGATTTATCATCTACTTTAATATCTCCTTTTTCTATTTTGTATGATGTATCTCCTAATATAACTTTAGAAAGAGTTGTTTTTCCTGTTCCATTAGGTCCCATAAGACAATGAAATTCACCTTTATTTATATTTAAATTTAAATTATCTAATACTATTTTTCCATTTACTTCTGCTTTTAAGTTTTCTATTGTTAAGTTCATCTCAAATCACCATCTATATGATACCACTAAAGGCCTTTTTTAACAATAAAAATATACTTTTATTAATTGATAAAATAGGATATAATACTTGTAGGAGATGATATTTTTGAGTGATTGTATTTTTTGTAAGATAATAAATGGAGAAATTCCAAGCTATACTATATATGAAGATTCAGTTGTAAAAGTTTTTTTATCAATTGAGCCAATTCATAATGGACATACTTTAATAATACCAAAGAAACACTACACAGATTTTAATGATATTGATGATAAAACTTTAGAACATATATCTAAAATAAGTAGAAATATTTATAAATTATTAGAAGAAAGATTAAATTTTGATGGATTAAAACTTGTTCAAAATAATGGGACTTATCAAGATGTTAAACATTATCATTTACATCTTATTCCAGATTATAAGAATGAAAAGAAGTTATCTCTTGAAGAAGTTCATAAAATTTTAAAATAAAAAAGCCACTTCATTTTAAAGTGACTTTTTTTAATTAGCAAGTTCTAAATGAACCTAGAATTATAGCTAGTAATATATATAAGACTACTGCTAAGATTAATCCTGATCCAGAAGATGCTTTATTACAACTTGTTGTTGTGTTACAATTTGTATCGTTCATAAATGACACCTCCTTAAATCCAAGCACCAAGTATAATTATTAGTAAGATAAATAAAACTAGTACAATTGCAGATGATGAAACATAGTTCATAAAATTTCCTCCTTTTTTCTTGTTCTAGATTATTTTATGGAATTAGACGAAAATTGTGATACATTCTTGTAAAATTTAATATAATTTGTTATGATAAATAAGTAATTTGTATAAGGAGGATATTATGAAGAACAAATTAGGAAAAATAGCTTTAATTTCTTTAATATCTGTTGGTTTGGTTGGATGCGGAAAGATTCCAACTTTAAAAAATGGAGAAGAAGTTATTGTTAGCACAAAAGAAGGAAAGATTACCGCAAATGATTTATATGAAACTTTAAAGGACAAATATGGTTCTGAGGTTATTATTGATTTAATGGATCAATTAATCTTAAATGAAAAGTATAAAGCTGATGATGAAGAAAATGATTATATTGATGAACAAATGGATAAGCTTGAAGAACAAGCTAAACAATATAATTATACAGTTGAACAATATGTAAAAGCTGCTGGGTTTAACAGTTTAGATGATGCTAAAGATTACTTAAGATTAAATTATAGAAGAGAGCTTGCTGTTAAGGATTACGTTAAAGATGATATAACAGATAAAGAGATGGAAAAATATTATGAAGATGAGGTTTATCAAGATATTGATTGTAAACATATTTTAATAGCTGTTGATAGTAGTGCATCTGAAGAAACAGATAAGGCTGCTAAGAAAAAGGCTTTAGAAGTTATTAAAAAACTTAATAAGGGTAAAAAATTTGATGATTTAGCTAAAGAATATTCTGATGATGATTCTACTAAAGATAAAGGTGGAGATTTAGGATATTTTAATAAAGGTGATATGGTTGAAGAATTTGAAGAAGCAGCTTATAAATTAAAGAAAGGAAAATATACTACTGAACCTGTTAAGACTACTTATGGATATCATATTATTTATAAAGTAGATGAAAAGAAAAAGGAATCTTTAAAAAATATGAAAAGTGAAATTATTGATACTTTGGTTTCTGATAAGTTATCAAATGATTCAACTTTATATTATTCTACTTTAGAGAAAATAAGAAAAGATAATGGACTAGATATTATTGATAGTGATTTAAGTAAAGGTTATGCTAGTAATATGGCTAAGCTTACTAGTTCTAAAAATTCTAGTAATTAGTAATTAAAAAAATCCAGATTTCTGGATTTTTTATTTGTAAAAACCTTTTTGATACATTTTTTGTTTTATTTTTAATTCTAATTCTTTAGATTCATATTTTTTAGATAATTTATTATTTATTTTATTATATTCATTTTCATATATTTGTTTATCATCTATTTCTTTTGTAGATAGATTTCTTAATATATCTTCCCTACTATATCCTTTAAGTATTAGATTGTTTAATATTTTTTCTTTTAAAATTTTACTTGATTTAGTTTTATTAGTTTTTATTTCTTTATCTATATATTTATTTATTTTATTATTAATTATTTCAATTTTAAATATTGTTAATTCATCATCTATAATATTTGAATCTATTTCATGTTTTAATAATTCTTTTTTTATTTTTATTGGTCCATCATTTTTTAGATTTATACAGTCTAAGATATATGCTTTTGCATATTTTCTTTCGTCTAGATAGCCTTCATTAGTTATTTTATTTGTTACTTCATTTATAAGTTCTTTATTATATTCTTTTTTAGTTAAATAATCTTTTAATTCTTTTTTGGAACGCATTTTAATACTTATAAATTTTATAGAATTATAGTAAGCTTCATAAAACTTATTTTCATTTAAATATTTATCTAAATCTTGTTTTGTTATATTATGTTTTAGTAGTAATTTGTGTTTTATTATAACATCTTCATATATGTCATATTTTTCATTATCTATAGTAACTTCATAAAGATTTTTTTTCTTTAGTTTATATTTAGTTATGTTCATCTATATCACCTTTTTTATTATATCATATTTGGTATTTATTTTGACTTTATTTATAATACTATGTTAATATATAGCTGTATTTTTGGAGGTTATTATGGATG
>CAKORS010000036.1 GCA_934101605.1 uncultured Bacilli bacterium | reverse complement strand
TATATTTCATACCCTGAAAGGAATTGTTTTACACTTTTAATATTTACATCACTTTCTTTAGAAGGACTAAGTAAATCTACAATCTTGCCTTCACTAAATACAAGTATAGTTGGATAATCAGTAACCTTCTTTATTAAATCTTTATGTTTATATCTATAATATATAGATTGTAAAATATTATTTTCATCACTATCATAACCTAAATTTAAATAAACAACATAGTCTCTTAAATTTTTCTTATCTATATATTTTTTAAATTCTGCTTCAAAATTCCTACACTTAGTATCACTAGAAGTACATAAATATACAAATAAAAGTTCTCTTTCTTTTACTATCATATCTATATCATCATAAGTTATAGAACTTACAGTATCAGAAATAACTGGTGTTCCAAGTTTTGCATCATTATATTG
This sequence comes from uncultured Bacilli bacterium, assembly GCA_934101605.1. Lineage (GTDB taxonomy): Bacteria > Bacillota_I > Bacilli_A > RF39 > UBA660 > CAKORS01. The sequence continues at coordinate 8,778 of CAKORS010000036.1, read as the reverse complement.
CTTATACCAACTAAGTAAATAAAAACATCCTATAAAAGTTACAGCCATAATACATAAAAGAATTATATAATTTTTAAAATCTTTATTTTTCATAAAAACACTCCTCTATCTATAAATATATTCTAACACATATCAAAATCTTTATCTATATTTTAATAAAAAAACTTCCTACAGGAAGTTATTTTTTATCATTTATTGATTTTTTTATAAACTCTATAAATTGAGATTTTTCTAAAGTAGTGGTTTCATTACTACCAAAACATCTATAACTTATTAAGTTATTATCACGTTCTTTATCTCCAAGTATTAAAGTAATAGGTATCTTCTTAACTTGAGACTCTCTCATACGATAAGATAATTTTTCATCTTTACTATTTACTTCTACTCTTATATTTTCTTTATTTAATAAATCTTCTATTTCTTTAGAATACTCTAAATGATATTCATTATTAACCGGAATAATAGAGATTTGAACTGGAGCAAGCCATAAAGGTAAAGTACCCTTAGTTTCTTCTAAAATAAAGGCTGTAAATCTATCAAAAGTTCCAAAAATAGCTCTATGTAATACAACTGGAGTCTTTTTACTTCCATCTCTGTCTATATAAGATAACTCAAATCTTTTAGGAAGTAAAAAATCAAGTTGACAAGTTGACAATGTAACTTCAGGTCCTACTGCAGGTTTAACTTCAACATCAAGTTTTGGTCCATAAAATGCTGCTTCTCCAATTTCTTCAGTATATTGGCATCCAAAAGAATCTAAAACTTCTCTTAACTTATCCTCAGCAACATTCCACATTTCATCATCATCAAAATATTTTTCTTTATCATCTTTATCTCTTAAAGATAATCTAAATTTATAATCCTTAATTCCAAAATCTTTATAAACATCTAAAATTAAAGATACAACCTTTTTAAATTCATCACCAATTTGTTCAGGAGTAACAAATAAATGAGCATCATTTTGACACATGCATCTTACTCTTTCAAGACCCTTAACTGCACCACTTGCTTCATATCTAAAATCAGTTGCAAATTCACCTATTCTTATTGGTAAATCTCTATATGAATGTATTTCATTACCATAAATAAGCATATGATGAGGACAATTCATAGGTCTTAAAACAAATTCTTCATCATCAACTTTCATCATAGGGAACATATTTTCTTTATAATGATCCCAATGTCCTGAAGTCTTATATAAATCAACAGTTCCAACACATGGAGTATATACATGTAAATATCCCATTTTTCTTTCTTTTTCATAAATATAATTCTCTAACTGTTTTCTTATTAAAGCTCCATTAGGAAGCCATAAAGGCATACCCTTACCAACTAAATCACTATTCATAAAAATATTTAAATCTTTACCAATTTTTCTATGATCTCTTTCTTTTGCCTCTTCTAACTCTTTTAAGTAATTATCTAAATCTTCTTGATTCTCAAAACATACTCCGTAAATTCTTTGAAGCATTTTATTTTTAGAATCTCCCTTCCAATAAGCTCCACTATGTTTTATAAGTTTAAAATACTTACATCTCTTAGTAGAATCAACATGAGGTCCACGACAAAGATCAGTAAAATCACCTTGAGTATAACAACTAATAACAGTATTATCTTCATCCATTCTATTAATTAAATCTATTTTATATGGATCATTCTTAAATCTTTCTAAAGCTTCACTCTTAGATATTTCTTCTCTATAAATTCTCTTATCAGCTTTAGAACACTTCTTCATCTCTTTTTCAATTTTTTCCAAGTCATCTAAAGTTAAAGTAACATCACCTAAATCAATATCATAATAAAAACCATCTTCTATTACTGGTCCTACCCAAAACATTGCATTTGGATATAAATGTTTAACTGCTTGTGCAAGTAAATGTGCACATGAATGATTTAAAATATTAAGTTTCTCATCTTCTTTTATATTAATCATAACAATTTCCTTCTTTCCTTATTCTTTCTAAACTTTTTTTCTTAACTCCTCTTCTATCTAAAGATTTCTTTCTCAAACATTTAGATACAAGATGTATTTCCGCTTGTTTCTTTACTTCTTTTAAAACCTTAAGTAATTCAGTAAGTTCATATATAGATAACTCATCTAAATCATAACCATTAATATTTATATCTTTTTTCTTTGGCTTATCAGGAATCTTAACACATTCTTTTACATGCGCATTAAAACTAACAGGATTCTGATAATATTTAATAACATCATTAGTATCACTAACTCTTATAACATACCCATCATAATACATTCTTATAACATCATCAGTCTCACTTAATTGACCAATATCTCCATATAAGATTTTAATATCATCATGCGTAAAACATTCTAAGTTCTTATCATCAATATCAAAATAAAGCTCAAAAAAATCTCTAATATTAATGCATTCTCTTTTCATATAAATACTTCTCCTTAAAATAAAAAAAACGCAAAACCTTTATACAAGGAGCGTTAATTATCTATATAAGCTACGCGGTACCATCCTACCTTATCACTCTATGATCTATAACGTAATCACACGGAAACTATTTCTAGTCCTGCTATAAGGGAGTAACATATTCTTTTATTATTGATTTTCACCAACCATCAACTCTCTATAAAATAAATAAAATATATCATATCCTTAATCATTGCTTTATAAATTAATTCTAATTCTTTTCACTTCTTCTGTCAATACCATCTAACACCATTTGAGTAGTTAAATACTTAATTCTTTCAATAATTCTTCTTGCTTTAACCTTTTCAACCTTTTCTTTCGTACTAGATAAATGAACTTCTAACTCATCTATATTTAAATTAGATGTAAAAAAAGTAACCAAATCATTATCCATTCTATATTGAAGAATAGTTCCTAAAACCTCATCTCTTCCCCAAGCTGTTACATTTTCAGCTCCAATATCATCAATTAATAAAATAGGAACTTTTTTTATATAATCAAATCTATCACTATAACTTCCATTATCAAAAGAAGATTTTAAAGATCTTAAAAACTCTGGAAAATAAACAATCGCACTACAAATTCCTTTTTTAGCTAAAGAATTAAGTAAAGCCGCTATAATATAAGTCTTACCACTACCAAAATTACCACTTAAATAAAGACCCTTAACATCATTAGGATAATTATCATAAAAACAATTCAAATATTTAATAATCTTAATTCTAGAAGAATCATCAATATATATATCTTTCATCCTAGCTTCTTTAATCTTTTTAGGAACCTCATACAAATCAATATTATCTAAATATTCATTCTGAGTTTTATAATTTTTATAATACTTACAAGGAATATAACTAAATTCTATATCATCATCCTTAACAGAGGGAAAATAAACAAAACCCTTAAGTCCATTAGAACAATACTTAAGACCTTTACAACCCTTACAATTTTTATACTCTAAGGAAGAATCCATAAGTAAAGATCTATATTTATAAAGTTTTTTCTCACTAATATTTAAAAGACTTACTAATTCTTTAAATTCTTTATTCTTTAAAGATTCATAAAAAGCATCTTTTAAAAAATCTAAATTAGCATCTCCAATAACTTCTTTTATAGTTTGCATAACTACCACCTACAAATATTATAAAACAAAATATTAAATAATTAAAGTATTATTATTTTAATAAAACCCTATATGTAGTATAATAAATATGGTGATTTTATGAAATTTATTAGTATATTAATAGGTAAAATAGTCTTAAAAATATGTGAACTTTTAGGAAAAGGGAGCGCCTATCCAGGAAATCTAGCTTATAAAATAAACAAAAATATCTTATCATCATTTGAAAGACCAAAACTAGTTATAGCAGTAACAGGATCAAGTGGAAAAGGATCCACTACTAAAATAATATCAGAAGTATTTAAAAAATCAGGTTATAAAGTAGCATATAATGATAAAGACTCTAATGAACGAGCAGCAATTATAACTACCCTACTTAAAAACTCAACTCTAACAGGTAAAACAAAAGTTGACGTAGCAATATTTGAAATAGATGAAAGATATGTAAAATATGTCTTTCCATACTTTAAACCAGATCATGTATTAATAACAAACCTAACAAAAGATCAACCACCTCGTCAAAGAGATTATGATTTTATTCTAAACGAAATAAAAAAAGGATTAGACCCATCTATAAAATTAACTTTAAATGCAGATGATCCTTATATGTATAACTTTGTAAATCAAAACACAAATATTAATTATTACAGTATAAATAAAAATAAATATTCTTACAAAAAAAATAAATTTGAAGTCTTAAATATATCAAGATGCCCTAAATGTAATAGTAAACTAGAATATAATTATTATCATATAGAACATATAGGATCTTATTACTGTCCTAATTGTAAATTTAAAAATCCTAAACCAATTAATACTATAACAGATATAGACTATACAAATAATATAATAACAATAGATAATAAATATAAAATAACAACTTCAAATAATATGTTATTTAATTTATATAACATATTACAAGCATTTACAATTTGTAATCAATATATAAAAGATCCATATAATATTACAAAAATAATATCCAATATGGCTTCAATAAAAAAAATACATAACGAAATAACACTAAATAATAGAAAAGTATTTATCTTAAATAATAAATGTGAAAATGCCCATACTTATAATCAATCAGTATTATTTACAACTCGTGATAAAAATATAAAAACAATTGTAATAAGTTGGAAAGAAATATCAAGAAGATATAATTTTGATGATATATCATGGCTATACGATATAGAATTTGAACTTCTTAATAACGTTGATAAAATTATCGTATGTGGCCCTCAAAGATATGATATAGCAGTAAGATTAAAACTAGCTAAATTTAATACTAAAAATATAATAATAAAAGAAAATATTATGGATATAAAAGAAGACATAAAAAACTCTAAAGGAAACATATATGCAATATTAAACTTTGATCATGTTAAACCATTTACAAATCTAATGGAGGAATTAAAATGACTATAACTATTGGACATTTATACTATGATTTATTAAATCTATATGGAGAAATAGGAAACATTAAAGCCTTAGAATACCATTTAGAAAATCAAGGAATAAAAGTAATAATTAAAAATCTATCTATTGATGATGAAATAGACTTTAATAAATTAGACCTAATCTATATAGGAAGTGGAACAGAAAACAACCTAAAACTAGCAAAAGAACACTTAGATAAATATAAAGAAAAAATAACAAAACAAATAAAAAATAATAAATTTTTCCTCATAACAGGATCTGCAACTAACCTATTTACTGATTATGAAAACCTAAATCTAAAATTAATAGATAAAGATAAACGTATAACAAAAGAAGTAACATTAAAATCAAATATAAATAATACAACAATATATGCATTCATAAATAGAAATGGTCTCATAACTACAAAAGAAAATAATCTATTCCAAGAAGAAGGACTAAAAATAAATAACTTTTATCTAACCAACCTAATCGGACCATTATTAGTTAAAAATCCTAAATTTCTAGAATACTTTATAAAACAATTAATAAGAAGTAAAAATAAAAACTTTGAAATAAAAAAACTAAATTTAGATCTAGAAAATAAAGCCTATAACAACTTCATAATATTTAAAAAAAATAAGAAAAACAAGTTCTAAAACTTGTTTTTTTATAAAAGTTTAAGTAAATCAATAATAGAATCAGTATTAACTCTAAATAAATAAAGGAGTAAGAATGATAATACTAAAAATGGTCCAAATGGTATAGCTTTATCTTTATTCTTTATAAATATAAATATTGATAAAGGAAGTGCAATTAAAGCTCCTATAGTAACTCCAACAAAAGAAACTAATATAGGAACACAACTTCCTAAAACAAATAAAAGTTTTATATCTCCTCCCCCTAATGATTCTTCTTTAAACAAATGATTACCAAATAACATAAGAAGATACATAAAAGAAAACATAATAAGTCCATAACCTTCATATATTAAAGCTTTTAAAAATCCAAGACCAAATATATTAACTATAAAAAAATATATAGCAAAGAAAATATTAACTTCATCTGGAATAATATAATAATTTAAATCTGTAATTAATGTAATTATAAATAAAGATGATAAACCTAAAGATATAAATAATTTATAACTAAAACCAAATTTATAAAAACAAACAGCAAATAAAACTCCTAAAAATAATTCTGATACAGGGTAAAAGATAGATATCTTAGCATTACACTTTCTACATCTTCCACCTAATGCAATATAAGATAAAATTGGTATCATTTCATACCATTTTAAAGTTCTGTTACACCCTTCACAATAACTCCTAGGTTTAACTATAGATTTTCCATTAGATAATCTATAAGCAACCAAAGAACAAAAAGAACCAATAACAAGTCCTAATACATAAAAAATAATAATCCAAAAATCCTTCATAAATCCCCCTAAATAGTAGAATAAAAAGTAAACATAGGAATAACTATAGATAATACAACAACACCTACTATAACAGATAAAATAAGTATCATAATAGGTTCTATAAACGTATTAAGTCTCTTTAAGAAATTAGAATGTAAATCTTCATAATATTTACTAACATGTTTCATCATTAAAGCAAGTTCACCAGTCTTCTCTCCAGTAAGTAACATCTCATACGCAACAACAGGAAAAGCCCAGTTTCCTTTAAATGAATCACTAATTTGTTCTCCCTTTGCTAAAGAATTTAAAGAATCAGTAATTATATCTTTATAAACCTCATTATTAGTAACATCTTTTAAAATATTCATAGAATCAGTAATAAAAACATTATGTTCCAAAAGAGATGAGAATGTCTTAGTAAACATTGCAACCTCTTTATAAATAATTGCTTTACCTACTATTGGTAAATGCATATAAAATGTTTGCATAGCTTTTCTAAAACTTTTACTATTTTTAAATAAACTAGTATATATAATAAGAATAAATAATATAACTATTACAATAAGTAACATATTATTAGAAATAAAATTACTAGCCCCTATTACAAATTTAGTAATACCAGGTAAAGTCGCTTTATTAGCCTCAAACAATCCAACAAACTCTGGAACAATATACATAAGTATAAATGTAATAACCATCATTGCAAATATAAATATAATAATAGGATAAGTCATCGCCGTAATAGCTTCTTTACGAGTCTTATCAATAGAATCATAATATTCAACCATATTATCTAAAGTAGTCGGTAAATCACCAGTAGCTTCAGCTGTCTTTATCATATTAATTAAAAACTTAGGAAATACCTCACCTTGAGCATCCATTGCATATGAAAACTTCTCTCCCTTAGAAAGTTCATAAACTATATTAGAAAATACTCTCCTTTGTTCCATATTAGTAGATTGTTTTTCTAATATCTTTACTGCATCAATTAATGTAATACCAGCTTTTAAATAAGTAGATAATTGAGTAAGAATAAATGAAAGTTCTGAATATTTAAATCTTCTTCCACCAATACTTAAAGTTAAAAACTTACTAACCTTTCTTACACTTAATACCTCATAATCTTGACCAGTTAAATAATTAATAGCCTCATCTTTCGTATATGTATCAATATAACCTTTTATTTTCTTACCTTGAGAATTAATAACTTTATACTCAAATTTTTCTTTTTCTTTACTCTTACCCATATAAGTATTCCCCTTATTATATATAATCTAGTTTAATTTTATATTTTTATTAATATCTTGTCAAGATTTATAGGCAAAACAAAAAATATATGCATACATTATTATAGGAGGAAATCATGAATAATAATTATTATACATATCCATATTATCAAGGACTACGAGCAGCACCAACAGCTTTTACCGCAACTACTCCAATAAGAAACCCTTTATCATTTCTAACAGGAAGAACAGCTACAGCACCTCTAACAGGAGTTGCAACAACTGGAGCATCTAAAATAACATTCTCTGGAATACTAAATGGAGCATCTAAAACCCTAGGAGTAATAAATCAAGCAATCCCAGTAGTTTATCAAATAAAGCCAATATGGAATAATGCTAAAACAATGTTTAGAATGGCAAAAGCCTTAAACACAAATGAAACCACTACTACAAATAAAACAAATACAGAAACTAACGTAAAAGAAACTAAACAAGAACAAACATCAAGTAATAATGGTCCAACATTCTTTTAAAAAAAGATTAAAGAAGTCTTTCAATTTCTTTAATCTTTTTATTTAACTTAAATTTTAATAAAATATTCTTAAAGCCAAGATTATTTCTTATTAAAATTTGTTTTTCCATATAATCTTTTAAATATTCTTTATAAACACTATCATTACCATTTAATAAAACAGGTCCATATTCTAATTCTTTTTTACTATATTTAATATTTCCCTTAGTAAAATCAATAATCAAATAATATTTATTCCTATCCTTAATAAACTTTTCATCCCTTATAGAAAAACCAAGTATCATCATTTCATATCTCAATTTATAATAATCATTATTAGAAGAAATAATAATATTTTTAATATTATTAAGATTTTCTTTATTTCCACTTAAAATATCTATAATAGTACTAGTCCCCATTCCAGATATAACAATAGTATCAACATCTTTATCTACAGACTTAATACCATCTTGTAATAAAACTTTAACTCTATCTTTAACATTATACTTTTCTATATTTAATATAGCTTGTTTTAAAGGTCCTTCATTTATATCACTTGCAATACAATAACAATTCTTTTCTTTAGCAAGATAAATACATAAATAAGCATGATCACATCCAACATCCATAATATAAGAGCCATC
>CAKORS010000035.1 GCA_934101605.1 uncultured Bacilli bacterium | reverse complement strand
CCCGTAGTATATTTCTTTGTAAATGCAAGTATATGATGTTCACCATTTTGCGTTATACCTTCACAACTATATTCATTTCCCGTAATATATTCTTCTACAATAGCTTTTTTCTCAAATGATAATTCTAAAGAAATTGGAATTGCCTCTTTTACTTCCTCTATGTTTTTACATAAAAATATTCCTCTACTTCCTGATCTATCTGTTGGTTTTACTATTACTGGAAATTCAAATCCATCTAATATTACCTCGTCATCTTTACCTAGTTTTATAAATCTTGGCACATCCACTTCATTTTCTAAAAATACTCTCCTCATTTCATATTTATTTGTACATTGTTTAGAATATCTAGGATTATTACAAGGAAGTCCTAATTCATGTGCCAAATAATTTACAGTTATTGATGCCAAATCAGAACCAATCGAAGCAATTGCCTGTGGCTTTATTTTCTTACATTCTTCAAGTATTTTATCTTTTTCAACAATACTTATCGGATAAAAATAATCAGCAGTCTTTTCTCCAACTGAACCATCTTTCCACGCAAATACATGTGTTTCATATCCTAATTCCTTTGCTTTTAATATAAGTGGATTTTGAAAATCATTTGCACCTATTATTACTACTTTTTTCATAATTAATCTCTATAAGCCTCTTTGTATTTGCCAGACTTTATATCTTCTATCCAACTCTGATTATTGACATACCAATCAATTGTTTCTTTTATACCATCTTGAAAATTATAAGTTCTATTCCAACCCAATTCTTTTTCTGCTTTAGTAGAATCTATTGCATATCTTAAATCATGTCCAGGCCTATCAGTTACATAAGTTATCAAACTTTCAGGCTTGTCTAATTGTTTCAAAATCGTTTTCACTACTTCTAAATTTGTTCTTTCAGAATGACCACCTAAATTATAAACGTTACCATTGCAGCCATTTCTAACAATTAAATCTACACCAACATTATGATCATGAACATGTATCCAATCACGAACATTTTCACCCTTTCCATAAACAGGAATAGATTCATTTTTTAACGCTTTTGATATTACTACTGGGATCAATTTTTCAGGAAATTGATATGGTCCATAGTTATTAGAACAGCGAGAAATAGTTACTGGCAACTTAAATGTTCTAGCATATGCTAAAACAAATAAATCAGCACTAGCTTTTGAAGAAGAATAAGGGCTAGAAGTATGAATTGGAGTTGTCTCTGTAAATAATAAATCCGGTCTATCAAGAGGAAGATCTCCATACACTTCATCCGTAGAAACCTGATGATACCTTCTTATTGGGTGATTTCCTTCATCAGACATCATTTTCACCGCATTTAATAAATTCATAGTACCTAAAATATTAGTTTCTGCAAATAAATTAGGATTCTTTATAGAATTATCAACATGTGATTCCGCCGCAAAATTTATAACATAGTCAAATTTTTCATTTCTAAAAAGTTCTTCTATTCCTTCTTTATTTCTAATATCCATCTTAACAAACTTATAGTTTGATCTACCATCTAATTCTTTAATATTGTTATAATTTCCAGCATATGTTAAAGCATCTAAACAAATAAAATAATCATTGGGATATTTATTCACCACATAATGCAAATAATTGCTACCAATAAATCCAGCCCCACCAGTTATTAAAAATTTCATATTCACTTCTCCTCTTTTGCTATCTGTAAAATATATTTACCATATTCTGTTTGTTTTAGTTTCTCACCCAATTTTTTTAATTGTTCCTTATTTATAAAGCCTTGTCTCCAAGCTATCTCTTCTAAACAAGCTATATAAAATCCCTGTCTTGATTGAACAGTCTCAACAAACATACCAGCTTTTAACATACTACTAGGATTACCAGTATCTAACCAAGCAATCCCTCTTCCTAAAACTTCTACTTTCAATTTATTATTATTTAAATACTCATTATTTACTGAAGTTATTTCAAGTTCACCTCTTGCTGATGGTTTCACATTTTTGGCTATTTCAATAACACTATTATCATAGAAATATAACCCTGGAACAGCATACCTTGATTTTGGATGTTCAGGTTTTTCTTCAATACTAACTACATTACCATCACTATCAAATTCAACAATTCCAAACTCTTTAGGATTATTAACTTGATATCCAAATATCGTTGCATATCCTTTTCTTTTCTTTACTCTTGAAAAAATATCCTTAAATCCTGTTCCATAAAATATATTATCACCCAATATCAAGCACACATCATCAGACCCTATAAACTCTTCACCAAGGATAAAAGCTTCCGCAAGTCCCCTTGGCTGTTCTTGTATCTTATAAGAAAATTTCATTCCCAACTCAGAACCATCACCTAATAACTTTTTATAATTATCAATATCATAAGGAGTAGAAATTATAAGAATTTCTTTAATTCCGGCTAACATTAAAGTTGATATAGGATAATAAATCATTGGTTTATCATATATCGGTAATAATTGTTTAGATACTGTTATTGTCGAAGGATAAAGTCTGGTTCCTTTACCTCCTGCTAAAATAATTCCTTTCATATCTTACCTCTCATTCTACGCTTTATTCTTTATACTCAAATTTAACATTTTTATCTAGATTGTATAAAGTTTTAATATCATCTTCAATCCATTTACTTCCGATTAATGGACTAAATTCATAAGTAGGATTTGGCGTCCTCTTCAAATAAATTATATCATCATTATTTTTTGAATTTTCAATAATCCTAATATTTTCATTAAAAACATTTTTATTTTCCCTATACCCACATAACATTTTTCCATAATTAAATACCGCCAAAATAACTACTGGGAAAAGACAAATAAAATTAAATAAATTTTTAATTCCAAATAATTTTATATTATTCAAAAATAATTTAAACAACAACATTAATAATGATACACGAAAATCTACATAAGCAAACAACAACGGAATCACCAATTCATAATCTACTTTTTCTTCATCCAACTGATTTATTAAAAAGACTATCCCAAACATCAAAAATATAATTGCTGTCAAACAGGTTCTATAAGGCATATATGGTGATAATACCATTGAAAACTGAGAACAATAAGCAGATATTACAATCATAAATAATAATAAATTCTTACCTTCCAATTTTCTAAATAATAATGTTAAAAAATTTGATAAGACAAATAAAATCATAAATCCGTAAGATATAAGTTTTATAAAACCACTGAGCGTTTTAATACTTGTTTTATATATACTATCATATGAGAAAAATAATCTATCAATAAATCCTAAATCAGACAAATTAACCAATAATGATACAAACAAGAATAAAACTTGAATTAATAAAAATAAGCCTAACAACCATTTATAATTTTTCTTATATTCCTTATAAAAAGAAAAATTATAAATAAGAAATAAAAATGAAAATGCATAAATATATAAAGGAACCGTCGTAAATAGCCCTGCATCAAATTTAAAAGTCAATCCACTTACATTTGATATTCTATATCTTACTTTATTAATCAATCCTAATCTTGAAAACTCTTCAAAATTTTCCATTCTAACACCATTTCCAGGCGATAACAAGAAAATAAGAGAACCAGCTAACCCTAAAATTACAAACACTAAAAATTTCTTATTCACTTTATTCTTTTTAATAAATAAATAATAAATTATGAATAAAATCGTTATCAATAGAGTTATAGCACTTGTTTGTGCTCCACTCCATCCAGAAAATAAAGCAACTATTGGCAGTAATATTAAGTCATATTTTTTAGATTTATTTTGAATAAACCTTGTATACAACATATATACAAACATAAATACTTGAAACGTAGGAATAACATATGCCATACTTCCATCTAACCAATAAATAGATTCTCTTACTATAACTATATTAATAATATAAAATAAGATCCAAAGTAAAGAAAAATTAGCAACAAATTTCTTTTTGTTTTTCGAAATTAATTTCGCAAATAAGAAAAACATCGTCGTAATAAGAAATGTATTTAGAATCTTCCATGCACCAAATCCTATTTTAAATACAAGTATTACAAATAACGGCGTTAATCCTCCGCCCCAATTAAAATAATGATTTACCATATACGATATAATTCCGAGAAAACTTTTATTGCTATCTATCTTTAATACAAAATCATCCGCATACATAACAACTTGATTCATTAAAACATATAAAATCAAAAAAAATATAAGATAACTTACAATATATACTTTATTCTCTTTTATACCTTTTATAAGCTTTTGCATTCTTGCCTGCATAAAATTCACCTCTCCTACAATCAAAAATTATCTACATCTCAAGTTTAGCATAATTTACCATATTTAGTAAACTATAATCATTATTTTATCATATAAAAGACGCATAAATTAATAATATGCGTCTTTAACATTAATAAATTTAATATATTTTAAATATGCAAATATATCTTAGTTATTTTCATTTTCTAGACTTTCTTTTACAAGTTTTTCATAATCTCCAGCAAGTATAGTCTCATTATAAAATTTAGATTTCTTTAAAAGTTCCTCATTTACATAATCTACTCCATATATTTCAGATAAAGTAAATTTATCAGAGAATAAATTAACCCCTAATCCAAGTTGATCATCCTTAATATCAGCCCCAATTGAAGCAAGTATAGTCGGATACATATCAATCATCATAAAACGTCTATTTTTTGTATTTAATGTATTTGTTGATGGATTAATTATAACATTATAAACTCTTCTTTTATCTTGATCATAATTTTTAAAAAATTCAACATTATGACTTGGATGATCACCTAGTATAACAATAGTAGTATCTTTATAATAATCTTGTCTCTTTACCCAGTTTATAAAATCATATATAAGTTTAGATGTTGTAGCATAAGCATTTTCAACATTACTATCATATTTATTCACACTATAATCTCCTAAATAAATATCATATGCATGGGTATCAATTGTTATAAGTTCAAGATTAAAAGGTTTATTATCCTTTGATATTTCATCCAATCTTTTCTTAGCAAGATAAAATAAATAATTGTCATTAAAGCCCCAATGATTAACATCACTACTCTTAAATGAATCATCATACTTTTCTTTACTTCTAACATCAATAATATTATAACTTCCATGTTTTGTAAAATACTCTTCTAATCCACCAAAATTAGTATTAGCAGCACTTATAACTTCATTATAATATCCATTATCAGATAAAATATCTCCTAAAGTATAAGCTCCACTCATAAAATTACTTGAATGATAACTATTACCATCTATTGGCACCTTAAAAGGAATTCCTGAGGAACTAGCAAAAATAGAAGCTGTTGTCCAATTACTAGTAGAAGTCCCATAAATACCTGCACTTTTTTTATTACTAGAAAAATAAATAGAATCCTTATCATTTAACAAACTATACATCTCAGGAATAACTTCATAATCCCAATCTCCACCTTGTTTTTTAGTAAAAAGAGTAGTTTCCAAAGATTCAACATTAATAAGTATTAAATTTTTTTTCTTCTTAAAACTTATATTTTCTTTATAAGGCATTCTATAATTTTTTTCTATAAAACTAGAATCACTAGAACTAGTTTTTAAATAAGAAAATACATTCAAATTAGATATAGCAATAAATATTACTATTAAACCCAATATAATAGAAAATATAAATCTATGTCTTCCCACAAATTTAAAAGGAACTATAGAAAAATATTTTTCTTTTATTTTTACTTTCTTATATTTAATATTAAAAATATCAAATATTATAAATAATAACACCAATATAGCAAAACAATATGGTAAACAAACTCTAATAGCAGTATATAAAACATCCATATTAGAATTACCTACCCCATTATTTAAATAAAACATCATCTCATCAATAGGTTCACCAGAAAAATAAATTTTAAGATAAAAAGATCCAACTAAAATAATATCTAAAACTAAAAAATATAAAATTAATATTATATTTTTTATTACTTTAAATCTATTTTTTCTTACTACTACATCCTGCATAACTACACCTTACTTCTACTTATCAAAAACCTCATGATAATATCTATCTAAACATGCATTAATCATCTTAACAACACTATCATCACTATATATTTTAGCAAGTTCTATAGCTTCATTTATACAAACAATCTTAGGAGTTTCTGTCCATTTCATCTCATATATAGCAAGTGATAATATTGCCTTATCTACCTTACTTAATCTATCAATAGTCCAGTTATTTAAATATTTATTTGCTATTTCATTAATCTCTTTTTCTAATTTTTTTATATCAACCACTGTATCATAAACAAACTTATTAGAACTAATAAACTCGCTAGTTAATTGTTCTATAGAATAATCTGTATTACTTTCATCATATATATAAGTTTGATATAAAACTTTTACTATAATATCTCTTAAAGCACTTCTATTTTTCATTTTTACCTCTCATATTTTTTTACTCTTTTTCTACCCTTATTTGCAAGATCTAATACTTTAGAATAAGAAAAATCAGTATAAATATTTCCAAATCTCTTATTAAACTCATCTATATTAATAGAATCAATTGGAGAATCAGATAAATCAAACATTTCTAACTCTTTAGATACATCTCCTATAACTTCATCAAATTTACCCTGTTCTAATAATTGTAAATTATATAAAGATTTAGTAATTTGAATAACATCTTTCGTAACAAAATTCCATCCATTAAAACTAGTTTCTTCATCACTAACAAGTAAAAATAAATCTTTATCATCACTTTGTTTACCACCAATAGCAACAACAGGCTTATCACTAAATTTTCCAATATAATAAGAACTCAAAACATTTCTTGCATTCTTATCATTAAATAGTGGTGATAATTTACAAAAACTAGGCTTTCCATTAAAGTTAAAAATATCATAACTACAATCATTTTCTGATACAAAATAATTTAAATCACTATTATAAATCTTTTCAAATTCATCTTCTCCTGTTGCTATTAAAACTTTTTCTGAATCGTTTATATTACTCATCTCATCTATTTTATGAGTATTAATTTTATCCACCTTAGGATTAAAACTATATAACTCAACCTGCTCATTATTTTTATTAAATAAAATCATAACTACCTCCTACTGCTTATCTTTATCTAATTCCTCTAACTTTTTCTCTATTCTTTCTCCATATTCTATAGAATTATCATAATGGAAACTTATCTCTGGCATTTTTCTTATATCTATTCTTTTAGATAATAACACCTCAATAAAATTAGCTGCATTATTTAGTGCCTTTAAAGTCTCTTCTTTTTTATCTTTATTAAATACAGTTACATAAACCTTAGCAAAAGATAAATCATTAGTAACATCACATCCAGTTACTGTTACAAATCTTATATCAGGATCTTTTATTTCAGTTTGTAAAATAAAACTAATTTCTTTAACAAAATTGCTTCCTATTCTCTCAGTTCTTACACTCATCTTTTAATTTCCTCCATAATGTAAGATTCAATAATATCATTTTCCTTTATATCACTAAAGTTTTCTAAAGTAATACCACATTCTAATCCTTTTTTAACCTCATTTGCTTTATCTTTTTCTCTTTGAATAGAAGCAATTTTTCCGTCATATATAACGATACCATCACGAACTAATCTAGCTTTAGAATTAACTTTCATAACACCATCTAAAACCATAACTCCTGCTATAATACCAACCTTAGAGAATTTAAATAATTGTCTGACTTCAGCACTACCTAATACTTTTTCTTCATATACAGGATCAAGTCTTCCTTTTAAAGCATCTTCTATATCTTCTAATATTTTATAAATAACGTTATAAAGTCTTACATCAACGCCATATTCCTTAGCTACATCCATAGTTTTATTATTAGGTCTAACATTAAATCCTATAATAATAGCATCACTTGCTTGAGCTAAAACTATATCACTTTCAGTAATAGTTCCAACACCACTTCTTATAACATCAACTTTGACACCTTCAACATTTATCTTAAGTAAAGATGACTTAATAGCTTCTTCTGACCCCTTAACATCCGTTTTTAATACAACACTAATATTTTTACCATCTGAAACATTATTAAACAAATCCTCTAATGTCATTCCAGCTCTATTAGTATTCTCACGTTTACTTCTTAAAGTTCTCTCCTCAGCTACCTTTTTAGCTTCTTTTTCAAGTTCAAAAGCCATAAATTTATCTCCTGCTAAAGGTAATGCACTAAGTCCTGTAACTTCTACTGGTGTTGAAGGTAAAGCACTAATAATGTCTTCTCCCTTATCATTTTTTAAAGTTCTAATCTTACCAAAATAATTACCTACAACAACATAATCTCCAAGTCTTAAAGTTCCATTAGCAACAAGTAAAGTAGCAACATTACCTATATGTTTATCAACTCTAGACTCTAAAACAGTTCCAGTAGCATATCTTTTTGGATTAGCTTTTAACTCTTCCATATCACTAATTAAAATAATATTTTCTAAAAGTTCTTTAATTCCTTCTTTAGTTTTACAAGAAATTCTATTAACTAAAGTATCTCCACCCCATTCTTCAGGTGTTAAACCATACTCAGTAAGTTCTTGTAATACACGATCAGGATTAGCTCCATCCATATCCATTTTATTAATAGCTACAATAATTGGAACTTTAGCAGCCTTAGCATGATCTATAGCCTCAACTGTTTGAGGTTTAATACCATCAACTGCACTAACTATAATAATTACTATATCTGTAACACTAGCTCCTCTAGCTCTCATCTCAGTAAAAGCCTCATGTCCTGGAGTATCAATAAAAGTTATCAATCTATCATTAACACTAACTTGATAAGCTCCAATAGCTTGAGTAATTCCACCAGCTTCTCCTAAAGCAACTGAAGAATGTCTAATCGCATCAAGTAAAGAAGTTTTACCATGATCTACATGTCCCATTATAGTTACAACTGGAGGCCTAGCTACTAAATCTTCTTCTTTATCTATAATTTCATAATTTTCAAAATTAGAGATATCTCTAGTTTCTTCATTTTTTAATGTCTTATTATAATCAACAACAATCATCTCAACTGTTGCAAAATCTAAAGATTGATTAATATTGGCCATTACACCTAAATTAAATAATTTTTTTAATACTTCTGATGAAGAAACTGATAAAGCATCACTAACATCTTTAACTGTCATTCCTTCTTTATATAAAATAATACTATCATCTTTTAAAGATTTATTACTAGTAAGCTTTTCTTTATTTTTATAAATAGCCTTTTTAGCTTTTAAATACTTACTCTTATCATCTTTTTTAATAACTTGTTTTTTCTTCATCTTAGCTTCATTAGTATTAACAGCTTCAGTATTAATTCTTAAATCACTTTCAAGTTCATCATCATCAACATACTCATCATCAGTATAAATATCTTCTCCAGACATATTAGCTATTTCATTATCTAAAATAATAATATCATCTTCACTTAACATATCACTAGATGAATTAGCATTAATACCTAACTTTTTACACATATCAATAATAGCTAAAACAGTATTATTAGTATCAAGAGCATATTCTTCAACACTCATCATTTAAATCACTCTCTTTCTATAAATTATTTTTTAATTCCTCATAAATACAAAGTGGAACCTCTACCTCTAAATGTTTATCTAAAGCCTTACTTTTAATAGCTTTATTTATAACATCTAAATCTTTTTTTAAATAAGCTCCTCTTCCATTTTCTCTTCCATTATAATCTACTATAACTTCTCCTAAAGGAGTTCTAACAACCCTAAATAAATCTTTTTTTAAACACTTTTCATGCGTAATAACACATGTTCTCATAGGAACTTTTTTTATCTTCAAGCTTATTCACCTACTCTTATATTTATACCCATTTCTTTAGTTTGTTCTGATGTTTTTACATCTAATTTAAATTTAGTAAGACGTGATGCAAGTTTAACATTTTGTCCTCTCTTACCTAAAGCTAATGAAAAATCATCTCCATCTGCTACTATTAAAGCTTCATTCTTACTAGGATCTAAAATATATACA
>CAKORS010000034.1 GCA_934101605.1 uncultured Bacilli bacterium | reverse complement strand
CCTTTGAATTTGCTAAGGCATTATGAATTATTCTTCTTTCATATGAATTCATTGGATCAAGTTTTGCTTCAACTTTTGTTTTTGCTACTTCTTTTGCTGTATATTTTGCTAATTTTTCTAATCTTTGGTTTCTTTTTCTTTTATAGTCATTAACATCAATTGTTATTCTATAAAATTCTTTTAATTCTGTTTGAATCATAGTTGTGGTTAAAATTTGTAATGCATCAATTGTTCTTCCATTTTTCCCTATTAAAATACCGCTTTCTTTAGTAATTATATTAAATAACGGAGTTTCTTCTCTTGTTTTTAGTTCTACTTGTGCTGTAAGACCCATATCTTTAATTATTTTTATGATATAGTTTTTTATTTCTTTATTTAATTCTTCTTTTGTTATTGCAAGAACTGTTGTCTTTTTAGAAAATAATCCTTTTGTTTCTTCTAGTAATGAAATAACTACTTCTTCTTCACTTGCGTTTAACTCTTTTAATGCGTTATTTTTTGCATCTTCAAAATTTTTTCCTTCAACTACTCTTTTATTCATTTTTCTTACTCCTATCTGTTAATAAATTTTGGAATACTGTAAATCCTGATGAAACTATCCAATAAATACCAATTGCACTAGATAATGTAAATGACATGAATCCTATAAATATTGTCATAAATATAGCCATTGTTTTTGTTTGATTAACACTATCTGCTGTGGCATTTGATGAATTCATTTTAAATGAGAAGTAAGTTACTAATACTATTAATATTGGTAAGATTATGTATTGATAATGACCTGTTGTTATTCCTACCCATGGTGTTGTTCCCATATGAATTGTTAAGAATTTTTCTTCAAAAATTGCTGGAACTCTATTAATTGCTTCGATAAATGCAAATAATAAAGGCATTTGGATTAGGGCAAATATACATCCTGATGCTGGGGATATATTATATTTTTTATATACCATCATCATTTCTTGTCCTTTTTTTGTTGCTGATTCTGAATCAGTTTTTCCTTCATATTTCTTTTCAATTCTAGCAAGTTCTGGTTGAGCTTTTTTCATATTTTCTGATTGCATTGCTGTTTTTTTCGTAATTGGGAATAGTAATAGTCTTATTATTATTGTTATTACTACTATTGCTAGAGCATTTTTTGTTAGTAATGATCCTAATTTTACTATTATGTATGATAGTGGACGAACAAAGAAAGTTGTCCATAATCCTTCATATTTACCTGTTATTTTTAAATCTTTACAATCTGGTAATTTATCTATATCTTTTTTATTTTTTTCATATAGTTTTATTGTTTTTTTATCAGTTGGTTTACATAAGATGTTTTCTGTTAAGTTTTGACCTGTAACTTCATTTTTTACTACCCTATTCTTGCTATCTTTTAATGCTGTTGTACATCCTCCAAGGGTTATAACAAGCATAAATATTAATACTATTTTTGTTATCTTACTCATTTTGTTTTTTTTATTCATGGTTTTTCTCCTTTATTTTTTTTAATAATTTTATTAGATCTTCTTCTAAGTCACAATATTTCTTTGTTATTGCTTCTTTTTTAATTATTATAATATAATTTAATCCTTTTTGGTAGATATTTTTATTATTATCTATTATAGATTTGGTTCTTCTTTTTAATTTGTTTCTTAGATTTGCTTTTCCTATGTTGTGAACAAATGTTATTCCAAATAATGTTTTATTATTTTTATTTTCTTCTGTATCAATAATAAATGATTCATTTGCTATACCATTTCGTTTTTTTATGATCCTTGTAAAATCACTACTTTTTTGTATTATTTCCTTCTTTTTCATAAAATCACCATTTGTTTTATTATAGCAAATTTTTTTATATTGTGGTGTTTTTTTTATTAATTTTGTAAATTATGGCAAAATAAAAATCCACTGTGTGGATATTATTTTGATAATCTTTTTCTTCCTTTTACTCTTCTTCTGTTAGCAATACCTGATTTTATACGAGAAAAGAATCCATGTTTTCTATTTTTCTTTCTATTATTAGGTTGAAAAGTTCCTTTTTTCATGCAATACACCTCCAAACTTTAATTCGTTAATATTATACTTAAAAATATTTGAAATTGTCAATCTTTTTTTATTATCTATTTTTATTAATATATGTTATAATTGCTATAGTAGGGAGAGTGTTAATATGAGTGCTTATGCAATTAGTGCTGCTAATTTAGACATTGTAGAAAGATCTTTACAAGATTTAGCTAGTAATTTAGGTGGCGTTAATCAACATGTAGGTGAAGTTACTAATCATTTATATGATGTTGAAGCTAATGTTAAATCTGTTACTAATAATGTTAAGTCTTTAGAAGAAGAGATTAAAAGTTTTATGTTAGAAATAAGAGAATCTTCAGTTGTTTCTAATGCTAGACAAACTATTCTAATGGATCAGGCTGAAATTGATAAGAAATACGGGCATTATGATGAAATACGTAGAAGAGTTAGTGGAATACTTCAATCAGCAGATATTAGGGCAGTTGGTAAAAATACTCTTTTAGATGTTTCTGAAAATACTATTATTAATGCTCCTAACTATTGGCTTGCACCTGCTCTTGTTGCAATTTGTGCTTGGTATTTGGATGATAAAAATCTTGCTTATAGAGCTATAGATGAAGCTATGAAAAGGGATGATGAAAAAACTTCACTTTTATTCTCATTAATTCATTTAAGAGCAGGAAGAATTGATACATCTATTAAATGGTTAGATAGGTATTTATCAATGCAAAATCCTAATAAGATGGAACCAAAGATAATAACTGTTATTGATGCTATTACAAATGGAAGTTTTGGTGTTGATGCAATTAATTTATTTTTAGAAAAGTTAAATTTATGGAAAGAAGAGCTTGCAGCAGTTCCTGAGACTAAAGAAGAACAAATAGTAAGATGGAATAAATATTTTGATGATTTTAAAGAGGATGTTCCAGATTCTTGTTTTCCATATCTTTTACAATATGGATCTGATGTTGATAAAATAAAAGATATTAGTAGTATTTCTTTGGCTAAACAAAGAATATATAATAGGCTTAATGAAATTTTTAATGCTCCTAATACTAATAATAATGATGTTGATTCTTTAGTTAATGATTTAGTTTTTAATTATGAAAATGAAGAGTTAGATTTAAAAAGAGATATTGCTAAAAATAAACTTATTATTGAGGAGAATGGAAATACTTCTAAAGCATTGGAACGTTTTAAAGATAATAGGTATTCTTTAGATAGATATAATAGTTTTTATGGACATTTAACAAATGTATCATTAGATTTTAAAAATATTGTATGTAGTGGCAATACTAGAAAATTTGCTATTTCTTATTCTAAAGATTTTATAAAAGAAGGGTATAGAAGATATTTAAAAGTTGATAGTTTTGATAGATTACCTGAGATTAAAATTACAATAGGAGAGTGGATTGGAACTACAAAAATAGGGGATAATGAAAAGGAACTTGTAGATAGTCTTACTAGTTTTTTACAAAATAAACATCATAATGAAATATATGGCGAGAAGTTTTTTAACATTAAGATGTTAATATCTATTATTATTGGTATAGTTTCTTTAATATTTTTATTTAAATATCCTATAATATTATTATTTATTTTACTTTTAATAGCTGGGTTTAATGGTTTTGAAGTTTATAAAATTTATCAAAATAGACAATCTAAGATTAATTATTTAAATAATTTGATTAAACAAAATAAATCAATTTTAGAAAATACTCTTGCTGAGGTAGTTGATTATTATTCTGTTTATAAAAAGAGTATTGATTATGATAATATGTTTAATACATTTATTAATAATTTAAATTGTAGTAATTATATATCTAAGGGAGGAGAGTAGTATGAATAATAATGATTCTATAACTATATTAAATGATTCTTCTGATAAAAATTATGAAGAAAAGAATGATTTAAAAAAGGAAGAGAAATTAATTGATGATAAATATATTCAAAAATTACCAGATTGGGATTTAGTTCCTCCTTATCAATTATTAAAAAGGGTGGTTAGAAAGTAATGACTTATTTTGAGTTAGTAGAAGTTTTTGATAATTTAATTAATAAACCAAGGGATGAAAATATATTTAATAAAATAGAAGATGCTAGTAGAGATTTTAATGGTAATATTTTAGGAAGATTTATTGATAGAATTAAAATTTTTATAAATGCTAGATTAGATAAAGATATTTTTAAGATAAGTGAGAGTATTTATAAATCTCAGTCAGTAGAAGAGTTTAATTTAGATTTAATTGAATTTATGAAGGAAATAAATTATTTAAAGGAATTTAGTAAATTTAGTATTTTACCTGTTGATGAGAAAAATAATATTAATGTTATTATAGATAAAAGAAAAGAAGATGTTATTAATAATTTGTTAGAGATAAGTAATAGTTTATCTAATGATGTATTAATTAATTTAATTAAATCTTATAAATAGAATAAAAGGAGAAAAATTATGAATTATAATGAAACTAAAGAAACTATGAAGCTTTATTTATTAGCTAGAATACCATTTATATCATTTAATACAATTGAAAAAAGTAGGGGACTTGAGTTAATAAAAGAACTTAGTTTAGAGTGTAATTTAGATATTGATGTATATTCAATGAGTAAGGGTTTATTTAATATTAAAACTAATGAGAAAATAACTGATGAAAAGAGTTTAATTGGAATATTAGATTATATTGGAAATGAAATTAAACTTAAGGAAAATAAAACTTATGTATTAACTGATTTTCCAGATATTGAAAATGAAAATATTAATACAAGATATTTATGTGATATTGTTTCTAATGCTGAGGAGAAAAACTGTGCTATTGTTGTTATAAATGATTCTAATGTGTATCAAAATCTTCAAAGAATGGGTATTTCTTTAGAGTTAGATTTACCTAATGAAGAGGAATTATATAATTTTATTTATTCTTATATAAATCAATATAAAAATAATCTTACTATAGAGTGGGATGATGATGATTATAAAACTGCTTCTGTTGTATTACTTGGAATTTCTTTAGTGGAGACTAAAAATGTTATTTCTGCTCTTATTGCTAAGGGTAATATAACAAAGCAAGATTTAATTGATTTAAAATTTGCTAAAGATCAATTATTTTCTAATATAAATGGACTAGAGAAAATAGAAATTTCAGAAGATATTTCTTTTGCTGGATTAAATAACTTAAAAAGATGGTTAGATGAAAAGAAAAAGTTACAATCTCCTACTAAAAAGGCTGAAATGAAGAAAAGAGGAATAAAACCTCCTCGTGGTATTTTAATGGTTGGTGTTCCTGGATGTGGAAAAAGTTTAGCAGCTAAAGCAGTAGCAGCAAGATGGCAGTTACCTTTATATTTGCTTGATTTTGCAACAGTTCAAGGACAATACGTAGGACAAAGTGAAAGACAGCTTAAAGAAGCTTTAGAAACAGCAGAAAGGGTATCTCCTTGTGTTTTATGGATTGATGAAATAGAAAAGGGTTTATCTGGTACTAAGGGAGATTCTGGTGTTACTACACGTATGATAGGACAGTTCTTATTTTGGTTACAAGAATGTAAAAAGGAAGTTTTTGTTGTAGCAACTGCTAATGATATAAATTCTTTACCACCAGAACTTTTAAGAAAGGGTAGATTTGATGAGATGTTCTTTGTTGATTTACCTAATAATAATGAAAGAAAAGAGATTCTTAGTTTTTATCTAGCTAAGTATTTAAATATTAGTATTAATGATACTTTAATGGAAAAATTAATTACTATTACAGAAGGATTTAGTGGAGCTGATATTGAATCTTCTTTAAGAGATATTGCTTATAGTTTAGTTTCTGATAATATTAATCTTACTGAAGAACTTTTGATAAATAAGTTATCTTTGGTTATTCCTGTATCTAAATCTAATCCTGATGCTATTAATAGGATAAGAGAGTGGGGAAAAGATAAGACTATTTCAGCATCATAATATTTTATTTAGTTGGTGTAAAACTCATTTATTTGTGAATGAGTTTTTTTGTTTGTTAATTTATTGTTTATATAGTGTTAATAACAATTTTTGTTTTTTCCTTATAAATAATACATTTATACCGAGTTATTTCTATTTTTCGACAAAATTCACATTTTTAACAATGTTATAATTAACAAATGTTAAGATTGTTAATTAAAATTTGTTGAAATTTGTTCAAATCTCATTTATCATATATAAACAAAGGATTTTATTGTTGATAACTTTGTTAATAAGTCGGTGTAATAAAAGTTTTTATTTAAATTTATTTTAAAATGTATTACAATTAAGGTGTAGTTAAAAAATACTTTGTGGGGAAGTGGTATGAATGTATAATATTGATAATATTTGGCAACAAACATTAAATGATATTAATAATGTTATAGATTCTTTATCATTTGATACCTGGTTTAAAAATATTAGTGTTATTGACATAAAAGATAATAGTTTAAGACTTGTTATTCCTATGTTATTTTATAAAAATCACATAGATTTAAACTATAAAAATCTTATATTAGAAAGTTTTAATAAACATAGTAATATTGTTGTTAATGATATTATTTATATTTTAAAAGATAATTTGAACGATATATTAAAAGAAAATGAAGATAGAAAAATTGAAAATGTTATTGAAGATGAAAAATTAGAGGATTTTAACTCTAATTTGAATAAAAATTATACTTTTGAAAATTTTGTAGTAGGAGAATCTAATAAATTTGCTCAAGCTGCTGCTTTAGCTGTTGCAGAAAATCCTGGTAAAATGTATAATCCTTTATTTATATATGGTAATAGTGGACTTGGTAAGACGCATCTTATGCATGCAGTTGGTAATTATATTGAAAATAAGTCTAATTTAAAGGTTTTATATGTTACTTGTGATCAATTTGTTGAAGATTTTATTGGATTATCTAGAAAAAATAATAAAGATAATAATTTAGATTATGTTGAATTTTTTAAGGATAAGTATAGAAATATTGATGTTTTAATTATTGATGATATTCAATTTTTAAGTGGTGCTACTGCATCTCAACAAGAGTTTTTTCATACGTTTAATAATTTATATAACGATAGTAAACAAATTATTGTCTCTAGTGATAGATCTCCTGAGGATTTAAAAGTATTAGAGGATAGACTTAGAACAAGATTTTGTTGGGGATTGCAAGTTGATATTTCTCCACCTGATTTTAAACTTAAATGTGCAATTATAAGAAAGAAAATTAAGGGTGAAGATATCAAGTTAGATGATGATATTATTAATTATATAGCATCTAACGTTGGAAATGATGTTAGACAATTAGAAGGATCAATTAATAGATTATTTGCTTATTCCGCTATTATGGGAGTTAGTAATATTACTTTAGAGTTTGCTATTGAAGCTTTAAAAGATTTTACTAAAAAACAAGTTTCTACAGATCAAAATAACATTAGAAGAATTCAAAAAGGAGTAGCAAATTTCTATAAAATCTCCTTTGAAGATATAAAATCTAAAAAAAGAACACCAAATCTTGCAATACCTAGACAAGTTGCTATGTATTTGTGTAAAAAGCTTACTGATGAGACATTACAAAGAATAGGGCTTGAATTTGGTGGTAAAAATCATGCTACTGTTATTCATAGTTGTAATAAAATTGAACAAGAAATGAAATCAAATGATGATTTAAAGAAGGCTATAAATGAAATAGAAAAACAATTAACATAGAAATGTTAAAATTGTTAAAAATAATTAACACAAATTTTTAATAAAAATTGTTGATTTTAAAGGGTAAAAATAGATATTAACATTATTAACATCTATAATAATAAAAAAATAATAATTAATAAATGAAAGACGGTAATAATATGAAATTAAAAATTAAAAAGAATGTTTTATTTGAAGCATTAAATAATGTTTCTAAAGCTATTAGCTCTAAAAATATAATTCCTATATTATCTGGAATTAAATTTGATTTATCTAAAGAAAGACTTGTATTAACTGCAAGTGATAATGATATTACAATTAATGAAGTAATAACAAAAGATGATGTAGAAGAAATTAGTAGTAGTGGATCAATAGTTATTAAGGGTAAATATATATTAGATATTATTAGAAAACTTGATTCTGAATTTATAAATATAGAAATTGTTGATGATCATAAGATTTTAATTTATACAGATAATAGTGAATTTAATTTAAATGGTATTGATTCTAAGGAATATCCAAATATTGATCTTAATTTATCTAATGATTATATTACTGTTAAAAATAAAGATTTTAAAAATATTATTTATCAAATTAATTATGCAGCATCAAGTGATGAAGCAAGAGCTGTATTAACTGGATGTAATTTTAAAATAAATGATAATGTTTTAGAATGTAGTGCTACTGATAGTTATAGACTTGCTTTAAAAAAGCTTAATTTAACAAATAATGTTAATAATCCTTCTGATATAGTAATTCCTAGTAAGAATTTGGGAGAATTATTAAAGATATTACCTCAGGAAGATGATTGTGATATTAATATTTATATATTTAATAACAAAGTATTGTTCAAATTTAATAATTTATTATTTCAATCAAGGTTAATTAATGATAGTTATCCTAATACTAAGAAATTAATACCTGAAGATAAATTATTTGATGTTAAATTAAATAAAAGAGATTTTTATAATATGGTTGATAGAGCTAGTATTTTGAATAATGATAGAGAAAATAATGTAATTACATTAGAAATTAACAATAATTTGTTGAAAATTACTTCTTTATCTTTAGAGATAGGAAAAGTTGAAGAAAAAATGAACATTGATTGTTCAGAAAATATTAAGATATCATTTAGTAGTAGATATATGATGGATGCTTTAAGAACTATTGAAACTGATGATGTTATATTAACTTTTGTTGGAGAAATAAAACCTATTTTACTTAAAAATAGTGATAGTGACGATTTAGTTTGTTTAATTTTACCTATTAGAACTTATTAATTTATGATTTTAAGCATGTTTTTCATGCTTTTTTTAATTTTTTTAGATTTTTTCTACAAAATTAGATAAATTTCGACTATTGGGGTGAATATAATACGTCTCGTAATTTTTATTACGGAAGGGAGGTATTATTATGGACTATGAAATAAATCAGGATACTTTAGCAATTATTCCAAAATCTTATAATTCTTCTAAAATTTTAGAGATAGATAATGAATATGATATTGATTTAAATCCTTATAGTGTTATGGAGCATAGTTGTGAGTATTTTGGTAGTAGTTTAGAAGGAAGAATAAATGGTTCTAAAAATATGTTAGGATCAATTTACAAAAGTCCAGTTTTGGTTGAAGAGAGTAGAAATATTATATTTTTTCCAACAAAGTCTCCTAATTTGGAGAGTAATGTATGGATATCTTTAAATAATATTGATCACTATGAAAAGTGTGAAAATAATACTAAAATTTATTTTAAAAATAATAAAGAATTAGTAATTGATATTCCTATTTTATCTTTTGAAAATCAAGTTTTAAGAGCTACTAAATTGGAATCAGTTTTTAGGAAGAGAAAATTTAATAAAAAAGACGATTTATACTAAAAAATCGTTTTTTTTAGGCCATTTTATGATATAATGTATATATAAATACAGGTATACTAGTTTATGGAGTTGATGCAAATTTGAGGCGTATTTTTTATTTATAGTTAAATATGTATATTAAAAACATTAAAATTAGAAATTTTAGGAATATTGAAAAGTTAGATATTTCTTTAGATAAAAATGTTAATATTTTTATTGGAAAAAATGCACAAGGAAAAACTAGTATTTTGGAAAGTATTTATGTGTTAGCTTTATCTAAACCTTCTAGAAATATTGATGATTTTAGTTTAGTGAAAAATGGATATGATTTTACAAGAGTTATTGGAGATATAAGAGTTAATAGAACAAATAAAAAATTAGATTTTTTAATTAATAAGGGTGTTAAGACTTTAAAAATTAACAATAATGATATAAAAAAGGTATCTGATTATATTTCAAATTTAAATATAATTATGTTTTCTCCAGATGATTTAGATGTAATAAAGAAATCACCAATAGTTAGAAGAAATTTAATTAATACTACAGTATGTCAGTTGTTTCCTAATTATTTAAGAGTACTTAATGAATATAATAAGCTTTTAAAGATAAGAAATGAGTATTT
>CAKORS010000033.1 GCA_934101605.1 uncultured Bacilli bacterium | reverse complement strand
ATTAGTAGGAGCCCTAGGGTATATAGGATATGATAAACTAATAAAAACAGAGGAACCAAAAGAGGAAGAAAAAGAAAATAAAACTGAAGTAAAAGAAGAATTAGTAACAGAAAACAAAATATCAATGAAAACAGATTGTAATGCTGAAACTTGTTCGAAAGAAGAAACTATCGCGTATAATAATAAAAATCATAAAGTAAAAATAGAACAAGTAGTTACAACTGATACCACAAATATTGCTAAAATAACTTACAATATTAGCATTGATGGAACATTAGTAAATTCTATCGATGGAGGAAATGTATATAAAGATGATACAAGTAAGATACAATATAACTTCACTATTTATTCTGTAGATAATAAATATTTAGCTATAGGATATGAAGAACATATGACAGAAGTTAAAAGTAATTTATATTTAGCATTCTATAATGACAATAAGTATGTAACTAATAAACAAATAAAAATAGGAAGTCAAGGATTCTATAAAGATGGAGAAGACAAAGCTATAATTTTAGAATTAGATGATATTCCATTTGATGGTTCAAACTTTACATATTATGGATGTAATAAAGGAATCATAAATGAAAGTAAATTAAAATTTGATGGACAATCTTTAAATGAAGAAATGATAAAAAATAGAGAAGATTTAGTGGCAGTAGGAGCATCTTGTTAATTAAGATTAAAGAAAGCAAAGGCTTTCTTTTTTATGTAAATTTACAAGTTGAATTAATAAAAAATACTTGATAATATATATATATATAATTAAGATATAGAATAAAAGAAGGAGGATTATTTATGAAAACATATGAGAAAGGAAGAACAGTAAAAATAATACTTGTAATACTACTATTAATAGGATTTTTAGGAAGTGCAGGATACATAGTATATGATAAGTTACTTAAAAGGGAAGAAGTAAAACAAGAAGAAGTTGATAAGAAAAAAGAAAATATAAAAGAAATAGAAGAAAAGAATAAAACAGAGCAAAATAAAGAAATATCATTTACAGGTGATAAACTAGATTTCATAGGATACAATGATAATGAAATTTATTATATTAATAAAGATGGAGCATTATTATATGGAGTAAAAAAAGAAAACTCAAGTGCGTATGAATTTACAAAAGTAAATATAGAAGAAAAAGTAAATCAAATAAACTATGAATATAGTTGTGCAGGAGATAGAAGAGTATTTGCTCTTGATGAAAAAGGAAATCTTTATGTAGGAAATTCAAACTCTATTAGTAATAATTCAAGTGTAAAAGCAAAATTTATGAAAGTAGAATCAAAAAGTTTAATAACAGGATTAACTTCTGAAAATGGAAATTCTGTTTCTTGTTCAAGTAATTACATTAAGTTTACAAGTCAAGATAATACAAATTATTATGGCCAAGGAAGTTGTAGTAACAACGGAGCACTTATAGAAAATTTCTCACTTAATACAACTGCAACAGAGTATAGCTCATGCATGCCAAAATAGAAATTAATATATAATTTAGATAAAGAGAATATAGTTTTCTCTTTATTTTTTTGGTATAATATCTATGCAGGTGAGAAGTATGCTAAGAAGCGAAGTAGATAGAACAAAATTATCCCCAATGATGTTACAATATATGAACATGAAAGATAAATTGGAGGATACTATTGTTTTTTATAGAATTGGAGATTTTTACGAAATGTTCTTTGAAGATGCTAATATAGCATCTCGTGAATTGGAGTTAGTTTTAACAGGAAAAAGTTGTGGTTTAGATAGTCGTGTTCCAATGTGTGGAATACCACATCATGCATACGAACCATATCTAGAAAAATTAGTCGATAAAGGTTATAAAGTAGCCATAGTAGAGCAACTAACACCTCCAAATAAAAAAGGAGTAGTAGAACGTGGAGTAACTCAAATAGTAACAAAAGGAACTAAGATGAGTTCATCATCTCTTGATGAAAAAGATAACAATTATATAGGTAGTATATATGACTTTAATCATTGTTATCTTATAAGTTATGCTGATATTACAACCGGAGATATTTATTCAGAATTTATAGATAAAAATGAAACAAATTTAGTTAATGAAATAATAAGACTAAATATAAAAGAAGTAATAGTAAATAATATAATTGATCGAAGCATTATTAATACATTAAGACAAAACTATAATATTTTAGTTTCAATAAATAATAATTTAGATGAAACAAATGAATTTAATTATATTTATAAAAATACAAATGATATAAGAATAGTAACAGGAATAAAACATTTACTTTTCTACATAAAAGAAACAAAAAAAGGAAATTTATCTCATCTTAAAGAAGTAGAAATAGTAGATAAAAGAAAGATACTAGAAATAGATATATATTCTAAAAGAAACTTAGAACTTGTAGAAACATTAAGACAAAAAGAAAGAACTTATTCACTATTATGGTTGCTTGATAAAACAAAAACAGCTATGGGTTCAAGATTGTTAAAACATTATATAGAAAACCCTTTAGTAGAAAAAGATAAAATAGAATATAGATATAATATGATATCAAAGCTATTAATAGAATTTATTCTAAAAGAAGAATTAAGAGAGTCACTGAATAATGTATATGATTTAGAAAGATTATCTGGAAGAATAAGTTATGGTAATCTAAATGCAAGAGATTTAATTCAACTTAAAAATAGTATTAAAGAACTACCTAATATAAAAAGAATATTAGAAGAGTTAAAATACGATAAAACATTAGATGATTTACAAGATTTATACCAGTTATTAGAAAAATCAATAAATGATGATGCACCACTTCAAATAAGAGAAGGCAATATAATAAAACAAGGATTTAATGAAGAATTAGATAACTTAAGAAAAATGTCTAATGGTGGTAAAGATTTTATATTAGAATTAGAACAAAAAGAAAAAGAAAGAACAGGTATTAAAAACCTAAAAGTAGGATACAACAAAGTCTTTGGTTACTATATAGAAATATCTAAAGGAAGCGCATCTAAAGTAATCGAAGAATTCGGATATACAAGAAAACAAACATTAGCTAATGCAGAAAGATTTATAACACAAGAGCTAAAAGAACAAGAAGATTTAATCTTAAATGCAGAAGAAAAAAGTATATCATTAGAATATGAATTGTTTATAAAAATAAGAGATGAAGTAAGAAAGTATATACCTAAAATACAAAAATGTGCCAACATAATAAGTGAAATAGATTGTCTATGTTCATTAGCAGTAGTAGCGGAAGAAAATAATTATGTAAGACCTACTATTACTAATGATAAAAAATTAATAATTAAAGAAGCAAGACATCCAGTAGTAGAAAAAGTATTAGATAAAGAATATGTTACTAATAATTGTATAATGGATGAAAAAACAAATATTTTACTTATAACAGGGCCTAATATGAGTGGTAAATCAACTTTTATGAGAATGATAGGCATTATTGTAATAATGGCTCAAATGGGATCATTTGTTCCTTGTAAAGAAGCAACATTACCAATAATAGATAAAATATTTACAAGAATTGGAGCAAGTGATGATTTAGTAAGTGGAGAATCAACTTTCATGGTAGAGATGAAAGAAGCAAATAATGCTGTATCAAATGCTACAGAAAATAGTTTAATACTATTTGATGAATTAGGAAGAGGAACAGCAACATATGATGGAATAGCTCTAGCACAAAGTATTCTAGAGTACATTCATGATAAAGTAAAAGCAAAAACACTTTTCTCAACTCACTATCATGAATTAACAACTCTTGATAAAAATCTAAGAAACCTAAAAAATGTTCATGTATCAGCAAAAGAGGAAAATGGAAAAGTAACATTCTTACATAAAGTAATAAATGGTCCAGTAGATAAAAGTTATGGAATACACGTAGCAAGCTTAGTAAATCTACCAAAAGATATAATAAAAAGAGCTGAAGAAATATTGAGTTATTATGAAAATAAAAATAATAATAAACAAATATTTGAACAAACAACATTAAATTTTGAAGAAGAGAAAAAAGAAAGTGAAATAGAAAAGAAAATAAAAGAAGTGGATCCACTTCAAATAACACCACTTGAAGCTTTAAACATTTTATATGATTTAAAAAAAGAAGTAGATAAATAAGGAGGTAAATTATGAACAAACTATATGTAGTGGCAACACCAATAGGTAATTTACAAGATATATCACAAAGAGCATTAGATACTTTAAAAGAAGTAGATTTAATTCTTTGTGAAGATACAAGACATAGTCTTAAACTGCTTAATTACTACAATATAAAAAATAAACTAATGTCTTATCATAAATTTAATGAAAAAGAAAAAACAAACGAAATATTAAATATATTAAAAGAAAAAGATGTTGCAATAATAACAGATGCTGGAACACCATGTATTTCAGATCCAGGATATATCTTAATAAAAAGCGCTAAAGAACATAATATAGAAGTAATTGGAGTAGGAGGAATATCTGCTTGTATAACAGCACTTTCAGTAAGTGGTATAAATTCAGACTCATTTACATTTTATGGCTTTTTTCCAAGAGAAAATAAAGATAAAGAAAAGTTAATAAATGATTTAAGAAAAAGTGATGTTAAAACATTTATATTTTATGAATCTCCAAAAAGAATAATAAAAACATTAAATTATATATATGAAAAAATGGGTAATGTTACAATAAGCATATCATCAGACTTAACAAAAATACACGAAAAGAATTATTTTGGGAAATTAGATAAAGTTCTAAAAGAAATAGAATCATTTGAAAATAATTCTTTAGGAGAATACACATTTATAATAGAAAAAGAAATAGAAAAGATAGAAAAAACAAATATTTCTTATGAAGCTTTATTAATAGATGAAATGATAAAAAATAATATAACAATAAAAGAAGCAATAGAAACTATAACAAAAAACAATAAAAATATAAGAAAAAAAGATTTATATAACGCTTCACTAAATCTAAAGGAAAAGTTCAAATAATTGACTTTTCCTTTATTTTGTAGTATAATACAGCCACTATTAAGGGGGAATAATAATGGTTAGAACAGAAAAATTTAATTATACATATAGTGATTTAGAAAAATATTCAAAAGAAGTGAATGATGCAATAGATTATTATGAATATAGAAGCGTTGAAGGAACAACACAAAATATATTCTTAGCAAATGGAGAAAGAATAAGATATAGAATAGATAGACAAAATATAGCACATCTATTAGGAATAGACACAACTTATTTAATAAACTCTGGAAAACTTAGTCCACAAATAAAAAATAGTTCTGGTGTATTAAATCTTGTTAGAGAAACAACATATGAATTTTACAATATTTGTAAATCTTTAGATATGAAAAAAATATTTTCTGAATATAGTTTTACAAAGAAAGACCTATTTAAAGATAATATTCAAATCAATGTTAATGATATAGCCTTTGTATGTGATTACAAAAAAGAAAGAACATATGGTAATACAGAAAAATGTTTAGATCAAGATTGCTATATTATTGCTAGATATAACAAAGATAATGATGGATTAAATTTTTTATATTTAGTAGAGAATAAAAATGGAATATATAAACCAAAAAGCACCACATACTATGAAACAAAAGCAGAAGCAGAAGAAGCAATTAAACCATTAATTTCAAAACAGGTATTGACATTAGCAACAGGAGTTCAAGTTCTAGATAAATACGGAACACAAACATTTATTAGAATTTTATTTCCAAGTCAAAAACAAGTAGCAAAAGCAGGCATAGATTTAATGAAAAATGATGCTATAATAGATGTTAACCAAGATTATTCTCTTATATTAAGAATGATAGATAAACAATATAATTTAAATAATAGTAAAATTGTTGTTCTTGCAAAAATAGCAGAATTATTAAAGAATAGAGAACTAATAACAGAGGACAAATTAGATACAGATGATATGCCTCCAGAATTAAAAAAAGTAATAGATCTTTGTAACGATTTATTATGTAGTAATACAAATGAAGATAAAGAAAAAAAGAATGAAAAATCATTTTCAGAAATAAAACAACAGTTAATCGAAGCAAAAGCAACAATAGAAAAATCAAAAAAAGAACTAGAACTAAAAGATAAAGAACTAGAGTCTTTAAGAGAAGAAAACGAAACATTAAAAAAAGACTCCCAAATATTGGGAGAAGTAAGAAAACTTGTGATTCATTAATCACAAGTTTTATTTTATTATACTACCAAGAATTCCAAATGATATTAACATCATAATTACACTAGCAATAAATACACCAATAACAATGGCTAAAAAAGATTTCTTTCTATCCATCTCAAGAACAGAAGCAAGTAAAGCACCAGTCCAAGCTCCAGTTCCAGGAAGAGGAATACCTACAAATAAAGCAAGACCAACATATCCATACTTTTCAATTTGAACTTTATTTTTAGTAACTTTTTTATCAATAAAATTTACAACCTTTTTAAGACGTTTCTTTTTTCTCATCCATTCAATAATTTTATTAATAAGTAATAAAATAAAAGGAATAGGTAAAAGATTACCAATCATACAAATAATATATGAAGCCCATGGATCAAGTTTTAATAAACTTGCAGCTAAAAGGCCACCTCTTAACTCCAAAATAGGAAGTAAAGAAATAATAAATACAATCAATTCTTTTATAAAAACCCCACTTGCATTAGGAAATAGCCCAATAATAAAATTAACTATAGCATTAGACATAATACCATCCTTTCAAAACTATATTAATTATACTATTTTATATATAAATATTCCACTATTATTTGAAAAAATAAGAGAAATATTATATGCTATTTATATAAGTAAAGGAGGAGTTATGAAAAAATTTATAAAAGAATTCAAAGAATTTATATCAAAAGGAAATGTAATTGATCTAGCAGTAGGTGTTATTATAGGAAGTGCATTTTCAAGTATAGTAACAAGTTTAGTAAATGATATGCTAATGCCATTAATAGGGATCATAATAGGAGGCCATGATTTTTCTAATTTAACTATAAAAGTAGGTAATGCAGTAATTAAGTATGGAGCTTTTATCCAAAATATTGTTAATTTCTTAATTATATCATTTTGTATATTTGTAATGATTAGAATAATAAATAAAATAACACATAAAAAAGAAGAAAAACCAAAACCTACAAAAACAAATGAAGAAAAACTATTAGAAGAAATAAGAGATTTACTAAAAAACAAATAATTTTAATATGGGGTTAAACTCATATTTTTTTAGTATAAAAAAATAAAAATGAAATAAAATATAAATGTAGTAAGAAAATTAGCACTTGCTATTGACAAGTGCTAATAATAGTGCTATAACATAATTGTAGATAAGAGTATCTACAAGGTATTACATTAAAATTCTATATAAAATAAAGAAAGGAAGTAGATAAATATGATGATGATACCAAGAAATGATTTTGATTTATTTGAGGATTTATTTAAAGACCCATTCTTTAGTAAAAACGAAAATAGATTGATGAAAACAGATATAAAGAAAACAGAAAATAATTATATTATAGAAGTGGATTTACCTGGATATAAGAAGGAAGATATAAAACTAGATATTACTGATGGATATCTAAATATTAATGCAAAAACAAGTGTAGAAGAAGATGAAAAAGAAGGAAAATATCTAAAAAAAGAAAGATATTTTGGAGAATGTTCTCGTAGCTTCTATGTAGGAGAAGATTTAGAAACAGAAGATATAAAAGCAAGCTTTAAAAATGGAACATTAAAAATCGAAGTTCCTATAATAGAAGAAAAGAAAGATTTAAAAGAAACAAAATATATAGAAATAAAAGACTAACAAGTCTTTTTTTCTTATGTTATAATAAAATCATAGTAAATTCCGTAAATTGCAACCAAAAATAAACAAAAAACAACCTAAAATTGGTAGAGAGCAACTAGTTGATTTAGTAAGATTGGTTGTGAAAGGAGAAATTATGAATTCAAAATTAAAAGAAAATCTAAAAAGAATAAGAAAAGAAAATAACCTATCACAAGAACAATTAGCAGAACAATTAGGAGTATCAAGACAATCCGTTTCCAAATGGGAATCAGGAATATCTTATCCAGAAATGGATAAAATGCTTAAACTTTGTGAAATGTTTAATTTAAACATTGATGAATTACTTAATCAAGATGTAAAGGAGATAAAAGAAAACAAACAATCTAAAAATCTAATTAATAAATATATTGATGATTTTCTAGGATTTATTACTAAAACAATTGATATGTTTAGTAGTATGAAATTTAAACAAAAAATTAAATGTATAATAGAACAACTATTAATAATAGTATTTCTTATAATTATATTCTTAATAATAGGAGCTGTTCTAAGTGGTTTAGCTAGTAGTATTTTAAATTATTTACCTTATAACGTTTACAATATAATCATTAATATATTAAGTAATCTATATTCAGTAGCGTGTTTTATATTAGGTTTAATATTATTATTACATATATTTAAAACAAGATATTTAGACTACTATGAAATCATAAAAGTGGAAGATGAAACAACTAATGAAATAATAAAAGAAAATGTAGTAATAGAAAAACCAAAAGAAAAAATAATAATTAGAGATGAAAAACATTCTGAATATAAATTTATATCAGGTCTTTTAAAAGTTATACTATTTTGTATAAAGATATTTGTAGCATTTATTGGACTATGTTTCTGCTTCAGTTTAGTATCATTTGTATTTGCATTAGGTATAAATTTTATGATTATAAAAACAGGATTATTATTTATAGGAATACTTTTATGCTTAATATCAGCAATAACTGTTAATATTATAATATTAGATATAATTTTTAATTTTATATTTAATAAAAAAAGTAAAAAGAAATTATTAGGATTGATATTTTTAATATCATTAATAATATTTGGTATAGGAACATCTCTTACAGTTATAGGATTCACTAAATTTGATTATGTAGATAATACAAATAATAATGAATACTTTATAACTGATAGAAAAACAATAGATATGTTTGATGAAATAATAATACCAGATTGGTCTTATGAAGGAATAAACTATATTCCAAGAGATAATAACAACATAATAATAGAAATTAAACATTCTAAATATTATAATGTTAAACTAGATAACAACCATGGAAATAAAAACATATATACATTACATTATTATAAATCTGATGAAACATTTATGGGTATGACAAGAAAGATAATTAAAGATATAAATAATAAAAAAATAGTAAATTATTCAAACTTTACAGTAAATATATATACAACACAAAAAAACATAAATAAAATAAAAAATAATACTAAAGTATATTATGAAGAATAATTAAAGAAGATATTATTATCTTCTTTTTTAGTTATTAAATAAAATTTAAAAGACATATTTATTATATTATTGTATACTAAATATAGAAGTATACAAAGCATTAAGGAGAAAAGCTATGACAAGAGATCAATATTTACAAAGTGTTAAAGAAATAATGATTAATAAAAATCCATATGGAGCATATCATAAACAAAACTTTGATAACTATAGTTCATATGGAGAAATGGCTCCGATAAATAAAGATATAATAAACAATATGCCAAATGGTCAAATTATAATAAGTGAAGAAGTTTATGAAATGTTATTAGCAGTTCAAGATGTTACAATAGAACAGAATAAAGAAATACCTTTCTTTCTATATGGTAAAGAAATAGGAAATAATACAATTGAATTTAATGAGTTTATCTCATCAAGTGATAATAGACAAAATAATGCTGCAAGTTTTAATAAAGAAATGATAAATAATTTAGAAAATAAACTAAAAGATAATCTAAATAAACATTTCGTTGTATGTCATGGACATTCTCATCCACCTATAGGAGATTTACATCAAAACTTTTCTCTAGGAGACTTTGCTTCATATATGCAAATGAATGAAGATAACCAGGTATTTAAAACTAGACAAGCAGAACTTATGGGATGTTTAGTGACTAGCACTGGAGATATTAACTTTGTTTTCTATGACAATATAAATAAAAATTTTTATAGATTTACAAATGTATTTATAAAGAATAAGAATAATGATTATATACAAATTAATAACTATGGATTAAACCAAACATCAAATTCTGTAAGATAAAAAATACACTTAAGTGAAGTGATATAGTAAATGTAGACAGTGAAAAAAGACACAGTCTACATTTTTTTTGATATTATAAAATTAAAGGAGTGATAAAAATATGAATAATAAAAACAACATGTTAAAGCCTGAAGAAAAAGAGAAACTAGTACTAGAATATTTAAACTCTAAAGAAGGTTATAGACGAATCGCTGAAAATAACGATGTATATCCAAGTGTATTTTTAAGATGGATAAAATTATATCGTCAAAAAGGTATAGAAAGCTTAAAATCTAAGACAGGAAAACATAGCAATCCAAATTGCGGAAGGTATAATAGAAATAAAACAGAAATAGAAAATTTAAAAGAGGAATTATTAAGAAAAGAAATTGAGTTGATGCGATAAAAAAAGGTTATATGGTGAAAGTAGTTGGTCAAAAAAAGGAATATGTTACTACATTCAACAAGAATATAAAATAATTGATGAATACAAAAATAAGTATTCAATTAAACTATTATGTAATTATATGTCTGTTAGTAGGTCTGGTTATTATAAATGGAAATATAGGCAAGAACACCCAAAGTTGAAAATGTTATCAAAACAAGAGGATATTAAGATAATTAAAGAAATACATAAAAACCATCCATCTCATGGTTACAGATGGATAAATGCTTATGTAAGATTACATTATGGTATAGTATGGTCTGATAATCATGTCCATTTATGTTGTAAATATGAAAACATAAAATCATTAGGAAAACATTATTAATGGAGGAAACCTGATGAAGAACATGAAAAATTCAATAATTTAGTATGGAAGAAATGGAAATATTTAACAAGACCACTAGAAGTAATAGTATCTGACATAACTTCGTTTTGGGTTAATAAAACTTATTATGAATTAACGTTGTATTTTGATGCATGGAACAAAGAAATAATTGGATATGGATTAGCATCTAAAAAAGGCACAACGCACTCATATTATGATGGATTAAAACAAGTATTAGAATGCATAAAAAAAGAACAAACTGACGATTTGATTATTCTTCACACAGATCAAGGTTCAGTTTATTCATCTAAAGCTTATAATAAGCTTCTAGAAAATTATAACATACAACGTTCTATGAGTCGAGCAGGTACACCTACAGATAATCCTGTAAATGAATCATTAAACGGATGGATTAAAGAAGAATTAATAATTGATTTTAATTTAAAATGATGTAATGACGTTTCAAAACTAATTAAGGAATATATATTATTATAATTATAAAAGACCATCATATGCATTAAAATATAAAACCCCAATTCAATATAAAATTGAATCAGGGTTTTAAATGTGTATTTTTAGTGTCTACTTTTTCTTGACCAGTTCACACTAGTATTTAAGTGTGCGAGTATTAACCTCAATGGAGCCCTTATGGTTCTGGTAAAACAACCATTAAAAGCAACAATTTATAGGTAGTAATAACTACTAACTAAAATTAGTATAACATGGTTTTAGTAAAATTAACCAACATTTTAATATTTTAAGTAAATAAAATGATATAATAGGAACTGAAAGACAAATAGTAATTTGAAAGTGAGGTGATATATTATAATGGATTATTTCATAATGGAAATGTGGAGTGGTAT
>CAKORS010000032.1 GCA_934101605.1 uncultured Bacilli bacterium | reverse complement strand
GTATTTATGGTGATTTTGATGGATTTTGGAGTAAGTTTAAAGAAATGGCTTTAAAACTTAAAGGGGCTGGTTATACTTTTTTAGTTATTAATTCAAATGGTAATTTAGAAATTATTAATGTTATGAATCAAGATATTCCTCTTCTTTATGGGTATATACCGCTTTTTAATGTTGATTTATGGGAGCATGCTTATTATATAAATTATGAAAATGATAGATCTAGATATTTAGATAATTTAAAAGAGATAGTGGATTTTAGTAATGCTAGTAATATTTATAATAATATGTTTTAAAGACTTTTAGGTCTTTTTTTATTGATAAAGTTTTAGTAAAATAGTAAAATATGTTCAGAAAGAAATGATGTTTATGGAAAGATATAAAGAGATTGAAAGAAGTATAATAAAGAAATATAGAAAAGAAATATGGAGTTTATTTGTTAAGGCTGTTATAAATTATGAACTTATAAAGGAAAATGATCATATAATGGTTTGTATTAGTGGTGGAAAAGATTCGTTTTTACTTGCTAAATGTATTCAGGAGTTAGAAAGACATGGAAAGGTTAAATTTAGGGCTTCATATGTGGTAATGGATCCTGGATATAATGAGATTAATAGAAAGTATATTTTAGAAAATGCTAAGATTTTAAATGTCCCTATAGAGATATTTGAAAGTGATATATTTGATGTTGTAGATAATATTGCTTCTAGTAGTCCGTGTTATTTATGCGCTAGAATGCGTAGAGGATGTCTTTATAATAAAGCCAAAGAATTAGGTTGTAATAAAATTGCATTGGGGCATCATTTTGATGATGTTATTGAAACAACGCTTTTATCTATGTTTTATGGATCTGAGATTAAAACTATGTTACCTAAGTTACACAGTGAAAATTTTAAAGGTTTAGAGCTTATAAGACCTTTATATTTAGTTAAGGAAGAATCAGTTTTAGCTTGGAAAAAGTTCAATAATTTAGAGTTTATAAATTGTGCTTGTAAGTTTACTGAAAAGTGTTCTATAGATGATAGTGGTAGTAAAAGAAGAGAAGTTAAAAAATTGATAAATAATTTAAGAAAAGTTAATAAAAGTATAGATTATAATATTTTTAAGTCTTTAGATAATATAAATTTAAATTGTGTTTTAGGTTATAAAAAAGATGGTAATTATAGTAGTTTTTTAGATGATTATGATAAATAGTTGTAATATTATTTATATTTTATAAATATATTTAATAAGATTGTTGACAAATAAGGGTTTTAGTTATATAATCTTAGGTGTTAAAAAGGAAAGAGATGTATTATATCCACCTGATAGCGAATAGTTATAGGTCAAATGCCAAAGTTTTTTTATGTTTAATTGGTAGGGTATGAGTACGTTTCGTACTCTTTTTATATTTTATGGAGGTGTTTTGTATAGCAAATAATAGTAATGATTTGTTCTGTAATGAACAAATTAAAGTAAGTCCGGTTTTAGTTATTGGTCCTAATGGAGAACAATTGGGAGTAAAACCAATTAGTGATGCATTAGTAGTAGCTAATTATGCTGGTTTGGATTTAGTATTAATAAGTCCAAATGCTAATCCTGCAGTTTGTAAAATAATGGATTACAATAAGTATAAGTATGAGAAATCTAAAAAACAAAAAGAAGCAAGAAAAAGACAAATGGCAAATGCTGTTGAGTTAAAAGAATATCGTTTATCTCCGGTTATTGATATTGGAGATTTTGATACCAAAGTTCGTAATGCTTCTAAGTATTTAGAAAAAGGTCATAAAGTTAAGTTGTCTATAAGATTTAAAGGTAGACAAATGGCTCATACTGAACTTGGAGAAGAAGTTATGGTTAAATTTGCAGATAGAGTAAAAGAAATTGCTAGTGTAGAACAAAAGGCTAAACTGGAAGGTAGAAATATGACTATGCTGCTTGCACCAATTAAAGAAAAATAGGAGGGATATATATGGCAAAGAAGTATAAAATAAAGCCACATAAAGCAACAAAAAAAGTTTTAAACATAAGACAAAGTGGAAGTATTACTAAGCTAGTTGCTGGTAATAACCATCAAACAGGAAAGAAATCTGCTCGTCAATCTAAAAGGGCGGGATCAAAATCTGAATTTAGTAAGGCAGATTATAACAGATTAAAGAATGTATTATAGGAGGTAGAATATGACAAGAGTTAAAAATAGTGTAGCAACACGTGCTAGAAGAAAAAAAGTTTTAAAACGTGCTTCTGGATATTTTGGAAGTAAACATAGACTTTATAAAACTGCTAATGAACAAGTAATGCATTCTGAAAGATATGCATTTAGAGATCGTAAACAAACTAAGAGAAACTTTAGAAAGTTATGGATTACAAGAATTAATGCTGAATGTAGAAATAATGATATAAGTTATTCTAAGTTTATAAATGGTTTATCTAAAGCTGGTATTGAAATTAACAGAAAAATGTTATCAGAACTTGCTATTAGTGATAAAGAAGCTTTTGCTAATTTAGTTAAAGTTGCTAAAGATGGTAAAGTAGAAGTTAAGGGTGAAAACGCTAAACCTAAAACTACTACAAAAAAGACTACAGCTAAAAAAACAGAAGTAAAAGAAAAATAGACATACTAAAGAATTGTAATATCTAGTGCCTATGGGTGATATTATTTAGAATTTAGTAGAAGAAAATAAAAAACGAAGGAGAGATTATTATGACAGTAGTGTCAATGAATTATTTATTAGAAGCAGGAGTTCATTTTGGTCATCAAAGAAAAAGATGGAATCCTAAGATGAAAGAATATATCTATACTTGTAGAGATGATATACATATTATAGATTTACAAAAAACAAGTGCTTTAATTGAAAGTGCTTATGAAAAAATGAAAGAAATAGCTACAAATGGAGGAACTTTCCTTTTTGTAGGAACTAAAAAACAAGCTAATGAAGCTATGGAAGAAGCTGCTAAAAGAACTGATATGTTTTATGTAACTAACAGATGGTTAGGTGGAACATTAACTAATTTCAGAACTATTAGAGGTAGAATTAGAAGAATAGAAGAAATTGAAGCTATGGAAGAAAATGGAACTATGGATTTACTTCCTAAAAAAGAAGCTATTAAGATTAGAAAAGAATATGATAAATTAAATTCTAACCTTTGTGGTATTAGAAATATGAAAAAAGTTCCTAATGCTATTATTATAGTTGATCCAAGAGTTGAAGAAACAGCTATAAAAGAAGCTAGAAAACTTAATATTCCAGTATTTGGTATTGTAGATACTAACTGTGATCCAGATATGGTAGATTATGTTATTCCTGCAAATGATGATGCAGTTCGTGCTGTAAAACTTGTTATTAACGTATTAGCTAATGCTATAGCAGAAGTTAATGGTAAAGAAGTTTTAAATTTTGTATCTGAAGAAGATAAGAATAAATCAAAAGAACAAAAAGAAACTAAAAATACTGAAGTTAAGAAAGAAGTAAAAGAAGAGAAAAAAGTTGAAGTAAAAAAAGAAGTTAAAAAGGAAGAAAAGAAAGATTTAAGTTCCTTAACTTTAACAGAATTAAAAGCTATGGCTAAAGAAAAAGAAATCAAAGGTTATAGCACAATGA
Source organism: uncultured Bacilli bacterium (assembly GCA_934101605.1). Classification (GTDB taxonomy): domain Bacteria; phylum Bacillota_I; class Bacilli_A; order RF39; family UBA660; genus CAKORS01. The sequence continues at coordinate 8,249 of CAKORS010000032.1, read as the reverse complement.
AAAAAGCAGATTTAGTTGCTGCATTAAATTAAGGAGGAATTATGTTTAGTGCTGGTGATGTAAAAGCGTTAAGAGATAAAACAGGCGCTGGAATGATGGATTGTAAAAAAGCTTTACAAGAATCAAATGGTAATATGGAAGAAGCTATTACTTGGTTAAGAGAAAAAGGAATTTCTAAAGCACAAAAGAAAGCTTCAAGAATTGCTGCTGAAGGATTAAGTTTAGCTATAGAAAACGGGAATAAAGCAGTTATATTAGAAGTTAACTGTGAAACTGATTTCGTTGCTAAAAATGAAGAATTTAAGACTTTAGTTAATAATATAGCTAATGCTTTAATTAATAGTGGCGCAGACTCAGTTGAGCAAGCTAATGATGTAAAATTAGAAGATGGAAATACTGTAGGAGAAGCTATTGTTAATTTTACAGCTAAAATTGGTGAAAAGATTAGTTTTAGAAGATTTGAAATAGTTGAAAAAACCGATGATTCAGTATTTGGAATTTATTCACATTTAGGTGGAAAAATTACTGTATTAGTAGTATTAAATGGTGGAAATGTTGAAACTGCAAAAGATGTAGCAATGCATGCTTGTGCCATGAAACCTTTATATATTACTAGTGATGAAGTTCCAACTGATACTTTAGAAAAAGAAAAAACTATTTATAAAGAACAAGCTATAAATGAAGGAAAAACTCCTGAAATAGCTGAAAAAATGGTTATTGGTAGAATTAAGAAGTATTACAAAGAAGTTTGCCTTAATGATCAAGAATTTATTAAAGATTCTTCTTTAAGCGTAGGACAATTTGTTAAAAATAATAATGCTTCTATTTCTAAGATGGTTAGATTTGAAGTAGGCGAAGGTATGGAAAAAAGAAATGATAACTTTGCTGAAGAAGTAAAAAATCAAATGAATGGTTAGAAAAATTATGAAGAAGTATATTATAATTTTAATATCCTTTTTTCTTATAGTAGGATGTAGTAAAGAAGTTGTTCCAAAGGTTTCTAAGGAATCATTAGTAACTGATGGTATTACTTTTAAGACTGAATATGAAAATCAAAATGAAGAGATGAATGATGATCTTACTATAGATAAGGAAAATCCATTTAAATATTTAAAAAAGTCTAATATTGATAAGATATTTCAAGGTAATAATATTATTTTTATTGGTAATAGTTATGATATTAACAGTAGAATAGTTGTTAAAATCTTACTTTCCTTAGCAGAAGATTTTAATGTTAAAGATATCTATTATTTGGATTCTTTAAAGAATTTTGCTAAGTATGAAATATCAGTTAATGGACAAGTTAAAATACAGGATGAGTCAGTTTTATATAATACTTTACTAGAACAAGTTAAATCTTTAGGAGTGGATGTTTCTGATGGTTTATCTTCTCCATCTATTATATTTATTAAAGATGGTAAGATAAGTAATTATGTTACTGATTTTGTAGATTTAGATGATGAAGGTTTTAGTGATGTTAAATATGATAATGTTAAGACTGATTTATATAAAATAATGGAAAATTTTGATTTAGATGCTAAATAGCATCTTTTTTTTTATTTTTTAATATTGTATAATAGGTATATATTATTTTGGAGGAGATTATGAACGAAACGATAAAGAGTGCAAAAGATAGACTTGATAAATCTATTGAAAATTTAGAAGAAAGATTTGTTAAGATAAGAGCTGGTAGAGCTAATCCTAGTATGCTTGATGATGTTTATGTATCTTATTATGGAACATCAACACAACTTAAGCAACTTGCTACTATATCTGTGCCAGAAGCAAGACAAATAAGTATTAAACCTTTTGATAAGAGTATCTTAGGAGATATAGAGAAAGCTATATATGAGGCTAATTTAGGTATAGCTCCTAATAATAATGGTGAGGTTGTATTTTTAGCTATTCCACCTCTTACTGAAGAAAGAAGAAGAGAACTTGTTAAACAAGCTAAGGAAATGGCTGAAGAAGGAAGAATTGCTATTAGAAATATTAGAAGAGATGTTATTGATGAATTAAAGAAACAAGAATTATCTGAAGATGTAGAAAAAGGTTTAGTAGATGATCTTCAAAATATGATAAATGATTATAATAAAAAAATTGAAGATTTACTAAAATTAAAAGAAAAAGATTTAATGGAAATATAAGTTTATACTTATATTTTTTTATGTTACAATTATAATGGTGATGATATGAAAAAGGACATAAGAGATTTTTGTTTAGATGGTAAAAATGTTGTTATTAGATGTGATTTAAATGTAACATTAAGTGATGGAAAAATACTTGATGATACAAGAATTACTTCTAGTGTTAAGAGTATTAAATATATATTAGATAATGGAGGAAAGGCTATTATTTTATCACATTTAGGTAAGATTAAAACCGATTCTGATAAAGATAAATATAGTTTGAGAGTTGTATTTAATAGATTAAAAGAATTAATACCTAATTTATCTTTTTGTGATAGTTTAGATTTTGATCAAGTAAGAGATTTTGTTAATAATGTTAATTATGGTGATGCTGTTTTATTAGAAAATACTAGATTTTATGATTTAGATGGTAAGTTGGAAAGTGGAAATAGCGAAATTCTTTCTAAATTTTATGCATCTTTAGGAGATATTTTTATAAATGATGCATTTGGAACTATGCATAGAGCTCATGCATCAAATGTTGGAATTAGTAATTATTTAGAAAGTGGTATTGGTTTTTTAGTTTTAAAAGAGTTAGAGAATTTAGAAGTTTTATTTAATCCTAAACCTTTATTTGGAGTTATTATGGGTGGATCTAAGATTAGTGATAAGTTAAAGGTTATAGATTCTCTTATTGAAAGAGTTGATGTTTTATTAATTGGGGGTGCTATGGCTAATACTTTTTTAAAGGCTAAAGGTTATAATATAGGTAATTCTTTATATGAAGAAGAAATGGTTAATTATTGTAAGGATTTAATTTTAAAGTATGATAAGAAAATAGTATTACCTGTTGATTTTTATGGAGATTTTACTTTAAAGGATGAAAGTGGTAAATATTTCTTGTTAGATCAATTTAATGATATGATGCAGTTAGATATAGGACCTAAAACGATAGAGTTATTTAAAAGTAGATTAAATGGAGTTAATACTTTATTTTGGAATGGTCCTGTTGGATATACTGATTTTTCTAGTTATTCTTATGGAACTTTTGAATTATTAAAAGTTATAAAAGATATACCTTATACTATTTTAGGTGGAGGGGATGTTGTTGGAGCCTGTAAAAGATTAAATTGTCAAGATGATGTTACTTTTTTATCTACTGGAGGAGGGGCTACTCTTGATTATATAGCTAATAGAGATTTAGTTGGACTTAAAAATATAAAGGAGAAATAGTTATGGAGAAAATGGTTGTATTAAATCATAAGTCTTGTCTTACTTATGATGAGGTTAAGAATTATATTAAAAATATAAAGGATAAAATAAGAACTGATTTAAATGTTATTATGATTCCTAGTATGTGTTATTTGCCTCTTTTTAATGGTAAGTATAATTTTAAGCTTGGTAGTCAAAATATTTCTTTTTGTAATGGAACTGGTGAAGTTAAGGCTGATCAATTAAAATCTTTAGGGGTTTCATATGTGCTTATAGGACATAGTGAAAGAAGAAGTATTTTCGGTGAAGATGATTCAATGATTAATTTAAAAATAAAGTATTCTATAGAAAATGGAATAACTCCTATTGTATGTATTGGAGAATCTTTTATTGATAGAGAAAGAAAGAAAACTCAAGAAGTGTTACTTAGACAACTTAAATCTGCTTTATTAGATGTTGATGTTGATAATGATATTGTAATAGCTTATGAACCTGTTTGGGCTATTGGAACAGATAAGATTCCTACTAAAGATGAGATATCTGAAGTTGTTAGTATGATTAAGAATAGTATATTAAGAAAGTATAATAAGGATGTTAAGGTATTATATGGTGGTAATGTGAATTACGAAAATATTTCTATGTTACTTGATATTCCTTTATTGGATGGATTTTTAATAGGAAGAGTAGGAATAGATGTAGATAAAATTACAAAACTTATGAACTTTATTTAAATCGACAAAATTTGATAAAAAAAGCTCTAGTCATATGAGCTTTTTTATATTACAATAATAATGCGTGGTAGTAAGATGAAGGGAGATATAATGGAGAAAATAAGATTGTTCTTAGTGGATGACAATAAGGCTATTGTTACCATGATGAAAGAATATTTTAGTAGTCGCGCAGGAATTGAAGTAGTAAACCAAGCTTATGATGGAGAAGAAGGAATAAATTATATTAAAGATAATAGTAATATGTTTGATGTAATGGTATTAGATCTTATTATGCCGAAAAAAGATGGTTTGGATGTTTTAGAGTTTATGAAGGAGAATAATATTAATAAAAATGTTATTGTTCTTACTTCTTATAATACTCAAGATGTTATTAGACAAGTATCGGAATATGGAGTTAATTATTTTATGTTAAAACCATTTTTACTTGAGGATTTAGAGAAAAAGATTATATCTTTAGTAAATAGTAGTTATGAGAATAAGTCTATTGATTTATATCATAATAATTTACAAATTTCTATAACTAATGTATTACATGAAATGGGTGTTCCTTCCCATATAAAAGGTTATCAATATATTAGAGAAGGTATAACTATGATATATAAAAAGCCTGAATTAATTGGAGGAATAACTAAAGAATTATATCCAGAAATAGCTAAAAAATTTGATACAACTGTATCAAGAGTTGAACGTGCTATAAGGCATGCTATAGAAGTATCTTGGAACAGAGGAGATTGGGATCTTATGGAAGAGATATTTGGCCATTCTGTTGATATAGATAAAGCTAAACCTACTAATTCAGAATTTATTGTTACTATAGCAGATAAATTAAGGCTTGAAGATAGAAAGGTTAGAGTATAAGTAATATTAATTATATTACTTTTTATTTGTTTATTATTGACATGTTTTTAATACTTTATTATACTTAAATTAGAAATAATGAACGGAGGTATCATTTTATGGAACGAAAAATTACAGATGATTTATTAAAATGGAAAGCTGATCAAAATAAGAAACCTATGCTTTTATATGGGGTTCCTTTATGTGGTAAAACTCATACTGTTTTAGAGTTTGGAAAGAATCATTATAAAAATGTTATATATTTTGATTGTGTTTTTAATTTGGAACTTAGTTATGTTATAGATAAGAATTCTACTACTGATAAACTTATTAGGGGTTTATCTGCGATAAGTTTGGAAACTATATTTAAAGAAGAGAGTTTAATTATTTTTGATAATGTAACAGATAAAGTTTTAAATTCTATAAAGAAAGTTTTTAATAATAATTCTTCTTATCATATTATTGCTATTACTAATTCTTGGGATATTATAAATAAACAAGAGGGTGTAATGGTAAAAAGAATGGGACTTGTTACATTCTTTGAATATTTAAAATATATAGATAAAGAACAATTAATTTCTTTTATAGAAAATTCATTTAAAAATGGTAGAAGTATGCCTTTTCATAATATGGCAATGGAAGCATATAATGATTTTGTTTTAACTGGAGGTTATCCTTCTGCTATAGTTAATTTTAAAGAAAATCAAGACTATAATATGCTTACTTCTGTTCATGATAAGAATATTGTTATGATTAAGAATAAACTTCTTAATTTAGATAATTTAATAGATATTAAAAGAGGAAATCAAGTTTATAATAATATGGCTGTTCAACTTTTAAAAGAAAATAAAAAGTTTTTATATGGTTTATTAAGAACAGGTGCTAGAGCTAAAGAATATGAACGTATTATTAAGTTTTTAGATGATAATAATATTGCTATTAAGAGTCCGCGTGTTAATGCTTTAACTTCTCCTTTATCTAAGATTAAGAGTGATGATAATTTTAAATTGTATTTTAATGATTCTGGTGTTTTATATAAAAAGATGAATGTTAATGCAAATAGATTACTTACAAATGATAAGTTAATGCGTGTTATATATGAAAATAATATTGTTTCTACTTTAAAACAGAATGGTCTTAATATTTATCATTATCATTCTGATGGAAAGGCAGAGATTGATATTGTTGTTCAAACAAGGACTGGTAAAGTAATACCTATGGAAATAGTTAGTGGAGAAGATAATACTAAGAGTAAAAGTCTTACTCTTGCTATAAATAAATATAATATTGATGTTGCTATAAGGTTTACTGATGAGAATTTTAGAAAGAAAAAGAATATTAGATATATACCTTATTATGCTGCTTGTTTAATAAGTGAAACTTTTTAGAGGTGTTGTATGAAGAAAGTAATACTTGCAATTATGGATGGTGTTGGTTGTAATAAAGATTATCCTGGTAATGCTTTTAAGCTTGCTAATACTCCTAATCTTGATATGATGTTGGAGGATTATAATTATGGGCTTTTAAAAGCATCTGGAGAAGCTGTTGGTCTTCCTAAAGGACAAATGGGTAATAGTGAAGTTGGACACCTTACTATAGGGGCAGGAAGAGTTGTTTTTCAACCACTTGAGAAGATTAATCAATCTATTAAGAGTGGAGAGTTTTATAAAAATGAAGAAATATTAAAAGCTTTTTCTTTTGTTAAAGAAAATAATTCTAGGTTGCATATATTTGGTATGTTATCCGATGGTGGTGTTCATTCACATATTAAGCATATTTTTGCTTTATTAGATATGGCAAAAAAAGCTAAGATAGAAAAAGTTTATTTACATGTATTTTTAGATGGAAGAGATACTTTGCCTAATGTTGCATTAGAGTATTTGGATAAATTAAAGATTTATTTGTTAAAGGTTAAAAATGCTAAGATTGCTACTGTTAGTGGTAGATATTATGCTATGGATAGAGATGGTTGTTGGGAAAATGTAAAAATGGCATATGATGCTATGGCTTTAGGTGTTGGGAAAACTGCTAAAAATTATCAAGAAGTTATAGTTAATAGTTATAAAGAAAAGATATATGATGAGTTTGTTGTTCCCACAATCTTAGATAAAGATGGTATTGTTCAAGATAATGATGCACTTATTATGGCTAATTTTAGGCCTGATAGAATTACAGAGCTTTTTAGTGCTTTTACTAATCCTAATTTTGATAAGTTTGATGTTGTTAAGTATAAGAATATTAAACTTGTTACTATGATGCCTGTTAGTGATAGTGTTATTTGTTCTAATGCATTTAAACATGAAGAGATTAAAAATAGTTTAGGAGAAGTTTTAGCAAAGAATAATTTAAGGGTATTAAGAATAGCAGAGTATAGTAAATTTCCACATGTTACTCATTTTATAGATGGGGATAAGGATATAGATTATGAAGGAACAGTAAAGGTTAAGATTCCAAGACATGATGTTAGAACATATGATTTAGATCCAGGTATGAGTAGTTGTGAGGTTACTGATTATATTGAAGAACATATAAAGGATTATGATGTAATAATTGTTAATTATGCTAATGGAGATATGGTTGGACATACTGGAAATATAGAGGCTTGCACTAAAGCTATGGAAGTTTTAGATAATTGTATGGGAAGACTTTATAAACTTGCTTGTCTTAATGATTTTACTTTAGTTGTAACTGCAGATCATGGTAATTGTGATGAAATGTTAAATAAGGATGAAAAGGTTTTAACTGCTCATTCTTTAAATCCTGTTTATTTTATAGTATGTGATAAGAACTATACTATAAATAAGGGATCTTTAAAGGATGTTGCACCAACTGTTTTATCTATTATAGGAATAGATATACCTAAAGAGATGACTGGCAGTGATTTAAGAGAAGAAATTTTATAGGAGGTTTTTATGAAAGCATTAGTAACAGGGGCATCTTCTGGTATTGGAAGAGAAATGGCTATATATTTAAGTGAATTAGGTTGTGATCTTATTTTAGCTGCTAGAGATAAACAAGAACTTGAGTATCTTAGGGATAATTTAAAAACAAAGGTTAAAATTGTTATTATAGATTTAGCGGATGAAAAAAGAATTAAAGATTTATATATGATTGTTAAAAATGAAAATATAGATATTCTTATAAATAATGCTGGTTTTGGAGATTTTGGTGATTATAATAATGCCGATATTAAAAAAGAACTTAATATGATTGATGTTAATATTAAGGCTGTTCATCTTTTGACACGTATGATTTTAAAGGATATGGTAAAAAAAGATAAGGGTTATATACTTAATGTTGCATCTTCGGCGGGACTTTTAAAGGGAGGACCTTTAATGAG
>CAKORS010000031.1 GCA_934101605.1 uncultured Bacilli bacterium | reverse complement strand
ATACTTAATATGAAAAATATTTCATATAGGAGAAAATATGGGTGAAATAAGAGAACCAATTAAGAAAAGTTCAAAAGAAAAAAAACAAAAAATAATCCAAAAAGGATTTAAATTAATGTGCAAAGAAGGCTATCACAATGTAACATGTGTAGATATAGCAAAATATGCTGAAGTATCAACTGGTATAATATATCAATATTTTAAAGATAAAAAAGATATATTTAAAGAAGGAGTAAAAAACTATTCAGATAAAATAATATATCCAATGTATGATGAACTAGATAAAAATAAAGATTTAAAAGATTTAATAATAGATTTAATAGAAAGTTATATATCATCGCATACTATAAGTAAAAAAGAACATCAAGAATTAATATCAATGGCAAACTTAGATACAGAAATTCAAGAAATATTTTGTCAAAAAAGTCTAGAACTTACAGAAAAAATAGTATTAATTTTAAAAGATATGCAAATAACTCCTAAAGATGTATATGAAAAAGTTCATATTTCTATTAACATGGTAGATAGTCTATGTCATGAAATAATATATCATCACCATGATATTTTAAACTATGAAAAAATGAAAGAAATAACAGTAAATATAATTTACAATTTACTTAAGGAGGAAAAATGAAAAAATATAAATATAATATAAATAACTTAGATTGCGCAAATTGTGCAAGAAAAATAGAAGAAGATATAAATAAAAATAAAGATATTAAAAATGCTTTAGTAAATTTTAATACTTCAAAAATAACATTTGAATCAGAAAAAGAATTTACTTTAAAAGAATTAAATGAACTAGTAAAAAGAATAGAACCAGATTCATCAGTAACAGTTGAAGAAGTAAAACAAACAAAAGAATATCATTTATCAATATTAATAATAGCACTAATAATAAGCTTAATTCCTAATACAATTAAATTACCTATAATTTTAAAAAATATATTATATGTAATTTCATATATATTATTACTTTATAAAACAGCACTAAATACCTTAAAACTTTTAGTAAAGAATAAAACAATAAATGAAAATTTTCTTATAACAATATCATGTATAGGAGCATTTATTGTAGACAAAAAAATGGAAGGAATAATGGTTATAGCGCTATATACTATTGGTAAAATTTTAGAAGAAAAAGCATTAAATAACTCAAGAAAATCAATAAAAGATTTAATGGATATAAAACAACCATATGCCAATAAAGTAGAGAATAACAAAACTATAAAAACAGAAGTAGAAAATGTAACAATAGGGGATACACTTATAGTAAAAAAAGGCGAAAAAATACCAGTTGACGGAATAGTAATAAAAGGAGAATCAACTCTTGATACATCAGCCTTAACCGGAGAAAGTGAACCAGTATTAGTTAAAGAACAATCTAATGTTCTTTCAGGAAGTGTAAATATAGATGGAGTAATATATATAAAGGCAACTAATACTTATAACACTTCAACTGTAGCAAAAATACTAGATTTATTAGAAAGTGCAACAGATAAAAAAACAAAGACAGAAACAACAATAAATAAAATAAGTAAGGTATATACTCCAACAGTTTTAATATTAGCAATTCTAGTAATAATTCTTTTACCATTAATAAGTGAAGTAACTCTAAAAGAAAGTATTTATAGAGGATTAACATTCCTAGTAATATCTTGCCCATGCGCTATAGCAATTTCAATTCCATTATCATATTTTACCGGAATAGGAATTTCCTCAAAAAATGGAATATTAATAAAAGGAAGTAACTATCTAGATAATCTAGAAAATACTAAAAATATAATATTTGATAAAACAGGAACCTTAACTAATGGAACTTTCAAAGTAGAAAGAATCAACATAATAGATAAATCTTATACAAAAGAAGAAGTAACAGAAATACTAAGAAAAGGCGAATCATTATCAACTCATCCAATTGCTAAATCAATCATGGAATTAAGTAACAAAAAAATAACAACTAAAGATATAAAAGATTTCAAAGAACATGAAGGAAAAGGAATAACATTTAAATTAAATAATCAAGAAATAAAAATAGGTAATAAAAAATTATGTAATTGTAAAGAAGATGCAACACTTCATCTAAATATAAATGATAAACATATAGCATCAATTACTATAAATGATGGAATAAAAAATGAAGCAAAAGAAACAATTAAGTCATTACAAAAAGAAAATATAAAAATATTTATGTTTACAGGTGATAAAAAGTCTATTGCAGAAAAAATAGGAAAAGAATTAAATATTGATTCTATAAAATATGAAATGTTACCAACAGACAAATTTAATGAATTTGAAAAAATAGCAAAAAAAGATGAAATAACAATATTTGTAGGAGATGGAATAAATGATGCTCCAGTATTAAAAAGAGCAGACATAGGAATATCTATGGGAGGAGGAGGAACTGATTCTGCTATAGAAGCAAGCGATATAGTTATAATGAAAGATGATTTATCAAAAATACCTCTAGCAATAAATATTTCTAAATACACTAAAAAAATAATTAAACAAAATTTAATTTTAGCAATAGGAATAAAAATAATTATATTAATACTAAGTATTTTTGGATTAGCTAATATGTGGCTAGCAGTTTTTGCTGATACAGGAGTAACCTTATTAACAATCTTAAATACATTAAAAATAATAAATAAATACAAGTTGAAATAACTTGTATTTTTGTGTAAAATTAGAACTAAAGAAAAGAAGTGATAATATGAATGATACTATAGTAGCAATATCAACGCCACTTGGTAATGGAGCAATATCAATTGTAAGATTAAGTGGAACTGAAGCAATAGAAAAAGTAAATAACATATTTGATAGAGATTTATTAAATAAAAAAAGTCATACAATTAATTATGGAAATATTATTTTTAAAGATGAAATAATAGATGAAGTTTTAGTAAGTATAATGAAATCACCAAATACATATACCGGAGAAGATATAGTAGAAATTAATTGTCATGGTGGTGTTGCAGTAACAAAAAAAGTCTTAGAAATATTACTTAAAAATGGAGTAAGATTAGCAGAGCCAGGAGAATTTACTAAAAGAAGATTCTTAAATGGAAAAATAGATTTACTTAAAGCAGAAGCAATCGGAGAACTTGTAAAAACAAAAAATGAAAAAGCAAGAAAGATTGCAATAGAAAATCTAAAAGGTAATACATCAAATAAAATAAAAGAATTAAGACAAGAATTAAGAAAAATAATATCAAATATTGAAGTTAATATTGATTATCCAGAATATCTAGATATAGAAGAAATGACTCAAGATAAAATAAAAAATAGTTTAAGTGATATAAAAGAAGAATTAGATAAAATAATAATAAATTCCAAAAATTCAAGAGTTTTAAGAGAAGGAATAAAAACAGTAATAATCGGAAGACCCAATGTTGGAAAAAGTAGTATTTTAAACAAATTTTCTGGTTATGAAAAAGCAATAGTAACAAATATTCCTGGAACAACAAGAGATATTGTTGAAGAAGAAATAAACTTTGATGGAATAACTTTAAATTTAATAGATACAGCAGGAATAAGAGATGCTGATAATTTAGTTGAAAAAATCGGAGTAGAAAAATCAATTAATGCAATAAAAAATGCAGATTTAATAATACTAGTATTAAATAACAATGAAGAATTAACAAAAGAAGACCTAGAATTATTAGAGTTAATAAAAGATAAAACAGCAATTATAGTAATAAATAAATGTGATCTAGAAACAAAAATAGACATAAATAGACTAAATAAAGAAAATATAGTTTATACTAATACAAAAGAAGAAGATGGAATAGATCAACTAAAAGAAAAAATAAAGGATTTATTTAACTTAGGAAAAATAAACTATAATGAGTTTAATTATGTATCAACACTAGAACAAATAAATAGACTAGAAGAAGCAAAACAATCATTAGTAGATATAGAAAAGGGATTAGAACAAGATATGCCTATTGATATATTAGAAATAGATATAAAAAACATATGGCAAATTTTAGGAGAGATAACTGGAGAAACATATACAGAAGAATTATTAGATAATTTATTTAAAGATTTTTGTGTAGGAAAATAAAATTATGATATAATTAATCTATAATTAAGGAGGTATTTATGAATTATTGTCCTAACTGTGGAAAAGAAGTAAAAGAAGGAGCAGATATTTGCTTAAAATGTGGAAAATTTCTTAATATTCCTAAAAAAACTGTAAATTGTGGAAAAGGTTTTTCAATAACATCATTTGTAGTATCATTAGTATCATTATTGTCTTGCATAGGAACATTTAGTGGAGTTCAACCATATTATCAAAGATATAATGAAGAACTAACTTTCTTAAAAGAATTAGCAGGATTTATAGATTACACTATTTTCCCAATGTTATTAGGAATAACAGGATTAGTATTTGGAATTATAGGATATAATAAACAAAAGAACGGATTAGGTTTAACAGGAATAATTTTATCAGTTGTATCATTAGTATTATTATTTATAGAATTTTTACTATATATAATGGCTTAGAACCTAAGGTTCTTTTTTCTTGTAAAAATAAGCGATTTGTGATATGATACATACACGAAAAAGAAGAGTGGTATATATGAAATATGAAATAATTGTAGTAGGTGGAGGTCATGCAGGATGTGAGGCATCTTTAGCATCAGCTCGTATGGGACATAAAACATGTTTAGTAACAGGAAATATAGATAATATAGCAGATGCTCCTTGTAATCCATCAATCGGAGGCCCAGCTAAAGGAATAGTAGTTCGCGAAATAGATGCTCTAGGAGGAGAAATGGGTAAAAATACAGATAAATCTCTTCTCCAAATAAAAAAACTAAATACAAAAAAAGGTCCAGCAGTATGGGCTTTAAGAGCACAAATAGATAAAGTAGATTACAAAAAAAATATGTTAAAAACAATAAAAGATGAAGAAAATATAACAATAAAAGAAGGAATGGTAGAGCATCTTTTAGTAAAGGATAATAAAGTATACGGAGTAAAACTAAATAATAATGAAGAAATATATGGAGATATGGTTATATTAACAACAGGAACATATCTTAAAGGACAAATTTTAAGAGGAGCTAAGAAACATTCTGGTGGTCCTCATGGAGAAAAACCAAGTCTTCATCTTAGTGATCATTTAAAAGAATTAGGATTTACTATACAAAGACTTAAAACAGGAACACCACCAAGAGTAGAAAAAAGTAGTATTGATTATAAAGATGCTTTATTACAACCAGGGGATAAAGAAATACGAACTTTCTCATATCTTAATGAAGCATATTATAACCCAGAAGAACAAGTTGATTGTCATTTAATATATACAACAAAAAAAACACATGAAATAATAAATAGTAACTTAACAAAATCAAGTATGTATGGTGGTTATGTTGAAGGAATAGGTCCTAGATATTGTCCTTCAATCGAAGATAAATTAGTTAAATTTAAAGATAAAGAACGTCATCAATTATTCTTAGAACCAGAAAGTAAATATTATGATGATATCTATATTCAAGGATTCTCAACAAGCATGCCAGAAGAAATTCAAGAAGAAATGGTTCACTCATTACCGGGACTTGAAAATGCTAAAATATTAAAATATGCTTATGCTATAGAATACGATGCAATCGATCCATTACAATTAAAACAATCATTAGAAACAAAAATAATAGAAAATCTATTTACCGCAGGTCAAATAAATGGAACATCAGGTTATGAAGAAGCAGCAGGGCAAGGTCTAATCGCAGGAATAAATGCAAGTTTAAAACTTGAAGGAAAAGATCCACTAATATTAAAAAGAAATGAATCTTATATAGGAGTATTAATAGATGATTTAGTAACAAAAGGAACAAATGAACCTTATAGACTATTAACCTCTAGAGCAGAATATCGATTATTACTAAGAGATGACAATGCTGACCTAAGATTATCAGAATACGGACATAAAATTAATCTTTTAAGTGATCGTCAATACAAATATTTTAAAGAAAAAGAGGAAAATATTAAAAAACTTTTATTAGTTCTAAAAAATACATACATAACACCAAAAAAAGAAGTAAACGAGTATTTAAAAGAGATAAAAACGCCAATATTAAAAGATAGAATAACTTTATTTGACTTATTAAAAAGACCAGAAGTAAAAATAAATGAATTAAAAAGATTCATAAATGATAAATATGATGAAAAGGTTTTAGAAGAAGTAGAAATCATAACCAAATATGAAGGATATATAAAAAAAGAAGAAAAAGAAGCAGAAAAAATGCTTGAATATGAGAATATTTTAATACCAGAATATATTGATTATGAAAAGGTTCCAAATCTAGCAACAGAAGCAAGACAAAAACTAATTAAAGTAAAACCTGTATCAATTGGTCAAGCAATGAGAATAAGTGGTGTAAATCCAGCAGATATATCAATTCTTATGATTGCACTTAAAAGAGGTAAAAATGACTAAAGAAGAGTTTATAAATGAATTAAAAAAAATAAATATTGAAATAACAAAAGAACAATTAAATTCTTTAGATAAATACTATAATCTTTTAATAGAAAAAAACAAAGTAATGAATTTAACAGCTATAACAAAAGAAGAAGATGTATACTTAAAACATTTCTATGACTCTTTAACATTAATAAAAGCAATAGATTTAAATAAAGATTTATCATTATGTGACTTAGGAACAGGAGCAGGTTTTCCAGGAATAGTTTTAAAAATAATATTTCCAAATCTTAAAATAACATTAGTAGATTCTCTAGAAAAAAGAATAAAATTCTTAAATGAAGTAATAGAAATATTAAATCTAGAAAATATAAAAACATATCACAAGAGAATAGAAGAATTTTCAAAAGAAAATAAAGAATTATATGATGTAGTGGTATCACGTGCTGTTGCAAAGACTAATGTTTTATTAGAATTAGGATGTCAATTAGTTAAAGTTAATGGTTTTATGATTCTTATGAAAGCAGAAATAGAAGCAGAAATAAAACAATCAGAAAATGCAATAAAAACTCTAAATTATACACTTGAAAACATAGTATCGTTTACTCTTCCAAAAGAGGAAAGCAAAAGAAACATAATAATATTAAAAAAATTAAAGTCAACAAATAATAAATATCCAAGAGAATTTGGAAAAATTAAAAAAATGCCATTGTAAAAAATGACATTTTATTTTATAATGATAACATAGGGAACTTATATAAAAAGAATGAAAAGAGTGATAATATGAATTTAGATAAAGAAATTTTTGAAATAGAACTAAAAGATATTATGCCAAATAGATTTCAACCAAGAGAAGTATTTGATGATTCAGCATTGCAAGAATTATCTCAAAGTATAAAAGAACATGGTGTAATACAACCAATACTAGTAAGAAAAGTTGGAGATAAATACGAAATAATAGCAGGAGAAAGAAGATATAGAGCATCTCAATTAGCAGGTAAAGAAACAATTCCTGCTATGGTTACAACAATGGATGATAGAGAAGCTGCAAAGGTTGCTTTAATAGAAAACCTTCAAAGAAAAGATTTATCTGCTATAGAAGAAGCAAAAACTTACCAAACAATATTAAAACTAGACAATATGACTCAAGAAGAATTAGCTCAAAGTCTAGGAAAATCTCAATCAGCAATAGCAAATAAATTAAGATTATTAAACCTAGATGATACTGTTCAAGCAGCACTACTTAATAATGAAATTTCAGAACGTCATGCAAGAAGTCTACTAAATCTTCCAAATAAAGAAGATCAAAAAAATATGTTAAACGAAATAATAGCAAATAGAATGACAGTAAGGCAACTTGATGATGAAATAGCAAGAAGAACAGGAAAATCTGTTCAACCTGAAATAAAAGAAGATCAAGCAAATAATATAAATAATGTAGAAGATATCTCAAACGATATAGGTATTTCATATAATATTCCTGATATTAATAAACAAAATATAAATAACTATGAAAATTCTGTATCAAGCATAGAACCATTGCAAAATGAAATTCCGAGTAATGAAATAAAAGATGATATCCCAGTTGAAAATACTGTGAAAGAAGAACCAGTTAAACAACAAATCAATCTATTTGATGCACTAAGAGAAAAAGGATATGAAGAACAAGCATCTTTAAATTCTTCTATTGAAGAAATAAAACCTGTAGAAGAACCAATAACTCCAATAATAGAAGAACAAAAAGAAATAACACCAATAGAAACTAAACCAGAAACTATCAGTAATAGTATAAGTAATGAAAATATAAATAAAGATGTTTATGATATAAGATTTGCAATTAATAACTTTAGACAAGCTGTTCAAAATACAGAAAAATTTGGTTTTAAAGTAAATGTTATGGAAGCTGATCTAGAAGGATCATATCAAATCGTAATAAATATAAATAAAAACAAAGAGTAAGATAATAGCAATATTATCTTTTTTTATTAAAATCTATATAACCCCTTTAAAAATATTTATTTTTTTGATAAACTATAAATAGTCAAAAAAGAAATAGGTGGTAACATGGGTAAAATAATTTCACTAATAAATCAAAAAGGTGGAGTAGGCAAAACAACAACAAGTATAAATTTATCAGCATCTTTAGCATTACTAAATAAAAAAGTGTTACTAATAGATTTAGATCCACAATGCAATGCTACAACAGGAATTGGTTTAAATAAAGGGGAAATAGAAAAAAGCATTTATAATGTTTTAAATAATACAGCTCCAATAAAGGAAACTATAATTAAAACAAAATATAAAAATTTATATGTTCTTCCTGCAAATATAAATTTAGCAGGCATTGATATAGAAATAATGGAGCAAGGAAGAAATAAAGAAAACTTTATAAAATCAGAACAACTTAAAATTCATTTAATGGAAGTAAAAGATGATTTTGATTTTATAATAATTGATTGTCCTCCTGCTTTAGGAGTTATAACAACAAATGCTTTAACTGCATCTGATTCTGTTATTATTCCTGTTCAATGTGAATTCTTTGCACTTGAAGGAATAACTCAATTATTAAAAGCAGTTATGTATACACAACAAAATTTAAACCCTAATTTATCAATTGAAGGAGTATTACTTACAATGTTAGATTCAAGAACAAATTTAGGATTAGAAGTAGTGGAAGAAATAAGAAGTTACTTTAAAGATAAAGTATATAATACAATAATACCAAGATTAATAAGACTAACAGAAGCTCCATCACACGGAAAACCAATTATTGCATATGATCCAAAAAGTAGAGGTTCTGAAGCTTATTTAAATTTAGCTAAAGAGGTGATTAGTAATAATGCAAGATCAAACTAAAAGAAGAGCCCTGGGTAGAGGGCTAGAAGAATTATTCAGTATAGAAGATATGAATTATGGAAAAATAGAAGAAAAAATAATGGAAACATCAACAGAAGAAGAAATAAAAGAAATTCCATTAAAAGAATTAAGACCAAATCCATATCAACCAAGAAAAACATTTGATGAAGAATCATTAAATGAACTTGCAAGTTCTATAAAAGAACATGGAGTTTTTCAACCAATAATTGTTAAAAAAAGTATAAAAGGCTATGAGATAATAGCAGGAGAAAGAAGATATAGAGCTTCACTTTTAGCAGGAAAAGAAACAATTCCAGCAATTATTAGAGACTTTACTGATAATGAAATGATGGAAATAGCAATTCTTGAAAATCTTCAAAGAGAAAACTTAAATGCTATAGAAGAAGCAGAAGCTTACAAAGCATTAATGGATAATTTACATCTTAATCAAGAAGAGGCTGCAAAACGTATCGGAAAAAGTAGAAGTCACATAACAAATATGTTAGGTCTTTTAAATCTACCAGAAAGTATAAAAAATCTAGTAAGTGATAACAAAATATCAATGGGACATGCAAGAGTCTTATCAAAACTAGAAGATCCAATAAAAGTAAAAGAGTTAACAGATCAAGTCTTAACCGAAGGATTAAGTGTTAGAGAACTTGAAGAATTGGCTCACAATGATAATTATGAAAGAAAAAACAAAATAATTAGAAAAGAAAAAACATATGAATATAAAGATTTAGAAAGAAAATTATCAGACTTTTTTGATAGCAAAGTTAAAATATCAAAAAATAAAGTTGAAATATCTTATGTTAATACAAATGATTTAAATAGAATACTAGAAATTATAGGATATAAAAGCGAGGATTAACATGGACAATAAACAATATACTCTAGGAACAAAGGTTATAATGAAAAAACAACATCCATGTGGAACTAACCTTTGGGAAATAGTAAGAGTTGGAGCAGATATTAAAATTCAATGTTTAAACTGTAAAAGAACTGTTATGATTCCTAGAGTAGAATTTAATAAAAAGTTAAAAAAAATAGTGGAGGATAAAAAAGATGAGTAAAAAGAAGAAAAAATTTAAATTTCATCCCGTCACTACCTATATAATACTTATACTAGGAGTTATTTTATTAAGTTGGATCTTATCATTGTTTGGAACATCTGGAACTTATAGTAGTATAAATGCTCAAACTAATGAATTAGAAAAAAATATTGTAGTAGTAAAAAATATGCTTAATTATGATGGTGTGAAATCAGTAATAAGTAATGCTGCAACAAACTTTATAAGCTTTACTACACTTAGCACATTAATTATAACTCTTATTGGATTAGGAATAGCAGAAGTAACAGGCTTAATTCAAACAGTTATGAAAAGAAGATTAATAAAAGTAAATCCAAGAGTAATAACTTTTATAATAATAACACTAGCAGTATTTTCAAGTATAGTAAATGAAGTAGGATATGCAATTCTAATACCACTTGGAGCCTTACTATTCCTATTTAATGGTCGAAACCCTTTAGCGGGAATAGCAGCTTCATTTGCAGGTGTAGCTTTTGGATATAGTATTAGTTTCTTTGTAGGATCAATAGATATTAGCTTAATATCATACACAACTAAAGCTGCAAATTTAATAGATACAAGTTTTTATACACAAATGACATCTAACTTATATATTATGATTATAACTTGTATTATATTATCTATAGTAGGAACAATTATAACAGAAAAAGTAATTGTTAAACGCTTAGGAAGATATATCTCTAAAAAAACAGATGAACTAGGAAAAACACAAGAAATAGAATATCTAGATTTACAATATGAAGAGCAAAAAAAGATAAGACAAGAAGAACAAGAGAAAAAAGGATTAAAATATGCTAGAATAACAGCTCTAATAGTATTAGTTATATTTATATATATGTTAATACCAGGACTTCCATTATCAGGAATGTTATTAGATTTGAAAGAAACAGCATACGTAGATCAATTATTTGGAGCTAATTCATATTTCCAAGATGGATTTACATATTTAGTAGCAGCTTTCTTTGCAACAACAGGAATTGCCTACGGAATAGGTGCTAAAACAATAAAAAGTGATAAAGACTTAATGGATAAACTTGGAGAAAAATTATCATCACTTGGAATGATATTAGTAATGATATTTTTTGCATCACAATTTATCTCTATATTTAAAGAAACAAATATTGGAACAGTAATTGTAATATGGTTAACAAACCTAATAAAAGCCCTTCCATTATCAGGAGTATTCCTAATAATTGTGGCAATAATATTAATTGCAATAGCAAATATATTTGTTCCAGGATCAGTAGCAAAATGGACAATAATATCTCCAACACTTGTTCCTATGATGATGCAACTTAATATGTCACCTCAATATTCACAATTTATATTTAGAGCAGGTGAATCAATTACAAATGGAATAACACCTTTATTAGCATATTTTGTAGTTTATATAGCATACTTAAATATTTATAATAAAGATAATGGTAAATCTTTCTCAATAAAACAAGGAATTTCATTAATGACTCCATATTTTATAGCATTTGCCATAACATGGATATTTATAGTTTTATTATGGTATCTAGTAGGATTACCACTAGGACCTAATGTATATCCAACATTACAATAATGATATAAAACATTTAATTTATTATTAAATGTTTTATTTTTTATGTTATAATAACCAAAGAAGGTGATTTTATGAGCTTAAAAGCAGGAATAGTAGGTTTACCAAATGTAGGAAAATCAACATTATTTAATGCAATAACAAAAAAAGATATATTAATAGCAAATTATCCATTTGCCACAATAGAACCAAATGTAGGAATAGTTTTTGTTCCTGATGATAGATTAGATAAAATGGCTAATATTTATAATCCAAAAGAAATAAAGCCAGCCATGTTTGAATTTGTTGATATAGCAGG
>CAKORS010000030.1 GCA_934101605.1 uncultured Bacilli bacterium | reverse complement strand
GGTTTATTAATCCAAAAGCTATTATTAAAACAAAAATTACATCTACCAACCTGGCATTTTTTTTATCCATAAAAATAAATATTGATAATGGATAAAAAAGAGTTAATAAAGATCCAAACTCATTAGCACTTGAATACCAAGCACTATTACCGAGCCTTTTTATATCATAGCTATAAAAATATGTTCCTGTTAAGTTTGATAAAACAATAATAATAGATAAAATCATCATTGGATATTTCAAACTTTCTAATTCAAACTTATTTTTCTTTATATACTTTATAAAATAAAGAGACATTACTATAAAATATATATATTTAAATAAATAAGAAAAATATTCTAAAAAATGTGAAGTTATTATATCAAAATTATTAATTATATTTCCAATTGAAAATAATAATATTATTGCAAATACAACATAATTTATTTTTTTATTATCATCAAAAAATAACAAATAAATTGTTGCAAAAAATAATACTAACATTTTAATAAGAATGCCGAATGTAATGTTTATATTTAGTTTTATCATTACAGATGTTATTACATCAATAATTGGTGATATTAATAAAAAATAAAAAACCAATTTGCTTGAAAAAATTTTTCTCAACATTGTATCATCTCCTCAACAGTTTAATTATCTTATATTT
Organism: uncultured Bacilli bacterium; assembly: GCA_934101605.1. Lineage (GTDB taxonomy): Bacteria > Bacillota_I > Bacilli_A > RF39 > UBA660 > CAKORS01. The sequence goes on along the minus strand of CAKORS010000030.1, from coordinate 12,092 downwards.
TTTATAATAAATTAAAAGACACATAATTCTCTTTTTTAATTTTAATTTTTTATAATACTTATTTTTTTGCCATTTTGGATAATTTGAACTCATTATATTAATTATTTTAGTTAATTGATCTTTACAATTACAATCTATATATCTAAGAGATGCCCCTCTTAATAAATGTTCTATATGTAGATACTCAATTTCATCATGTCTTTCTAAAGCATAGTAATCTCTTAATTGCTCCAAGACAACAAATATTGTATCCATTTTAGGATTGTATTTCATATTATTCATTATTGAGTTATTTCTTTTTACATAATAATAAAGGGATTGTTCAATAAATATAATATTATCAGTTAATTTAGCCAACTTTGGAATTGTTGCCAAATCCTCATAATATACATTCTTCAAAAATTTTATATTTTCAAATAGTTTTTTCGAAAAAAGTTTATTACAAGGAGAAGGAACACTTGTAATGTATCTATTTACCTTGTCCTCTACAGTATCGTCATAGCTATGCACTTTTTTTAAGGCACCATTATTATCAGTATAATAATCAAATACAATAATATCTGGGTTATATTTTAAATATTCTTCAAAAACCTCTAAAGTATTAGGAGCAATATAATCATCACCATCCACAAATAACAAAAACTCTCCTCTTGCCTTTTCGATTCCATAATTTCTAGCAGAAGATACTCCCTCGTTTTTTTGATTATATAATTTAAAATTAGACAATTTTTGTATATATTTCTTTATAATTTCTTCACTCTTATCCGTCGAACCATCATTTACAATAATAACTTCATAATCTCCCTTAAACGTTTGATTTTTAATGCTTTCAAGACACTTTATAATATAATTACCAACATTATATACTGGCACAACTATACTATATTTCATTATTTATCATCCTCTCAATTATCATCATTGATTCACTATTAAATTTTTTATAATCAAACTGATTAACTATTCTTTTGTTTTCTTTTATATATTTTTTCATAACTTTACTTATATCTTTAGAATCAGCATTAACTATTGTTCCATACTTATTATTTATATCTTTCTCTGCATCAGATATATTTGTTGTTATAATTGGTATATTCATAACTAAAGATTCATTAAATACAACTGGATAGCCTTCAAAATTAGAAGTTAAAACAAAACAATCTGAAATTTTATAATAAGGATATGGATTATTTTTTAAGCCAGTAAATATAACGTTATCATTTAAATTATATTGATTAACTAAACTAACGTAATTTTTATGATCTTCTCCATCTCCTACTAAAATCATTTTAAACTTTATATTTTCATCTTTTAATATCTTACATGCTTCTATTAAAAGAGTTATTCTTTTATCATATTCAGTGTGTCTACTAACGTTTAAAAAAGTGTATTCCTTTTGCTTTTTTAAATCTATTTTTTCATTGGAATTTTTTATTATTGATTTATAATCAATAAAATTATGACAAATAAAACAACTCTTGTCATCATTAGGATATAAACTCAAATAAGATTTCATAGCGTCATTTGACACGAATAATTTATATTTAAATCTCCTAAACTTCATCCTATTGATAAAATGTTTAGCACGTATACATGGATCCTCTATATTATTATACCAATTTGAAAATTCCATATATTTTATAATGTTAGTATGCATCCAACAAGCATTATTTTTTGAAGCCGTAAGTGCTAATAAAGAACTAAGTGGATAACCAGATTCAAAGCAAGCAGAAAAATCATATTTATTGTGGCTCACCAACAATATGTGTATATATTTCAAAATATTAATAATCTTTTTAAGCAATTTTATATTAGATTTGTTTAAATTATAATCTCTAACCTTTATATCTTTACTTATATATTTTTGTAACTCTCCGCCTTTTATTTGTAAAATCAAAGTAACATTAAATTTATTTGTATCTATATTGTTCAACAAATTTATTAACGCTTTTGAAACACCACCTGTAGTTATAGTAAATCCTGTAAACAGTATGTCTTTTTTCAATTTTCTTTTCTTTTTAATATATTTGAAATATAAATAATCATTAATTTGTAACAATCTTGTTTTAAATTGACTAAAACTATTACTATTACATACATATTTAAATTTCCAGCCTTTAAAGTTATCATTTAACATACAATGAGCTGTCTTATAGAATTTATATATAAAATCATAATTAAATTTGTTTGATAAAATTAAAGCTTTTACATAATCAAACAATGTATTGCAAACCAATTTTTCATATTCATTATATATTTTCTTATCGTTTTTATATTTTGAAAAATATAAAGTCAAATCTTCAAATATCTTAAAAATATCAAAAACCTTTTCATTTATAGTAAATGTTTCCCCCATTTCATTTAAAACATAATTATATAATGGTTCATCCAACTTCACAATCTTATGAGCTTTATCAAAAACCTTTAATATAGCATTTAAATCTTCATACTTTGTATCTAAAGGAAATCTTATGTCATCAAATAATTCTCTTTTATACAATTTATTCCAAGGTGCATACCATATTGTATTAAATAATTCGGGATTATTCTTTAAATTACCAGAGAAATTTTCTCTTCCAACCCTCATACCACGTTTACTTTTTTTACCAATTTCATAATAGTCACAAAAAACTATGTCAGCATTTTCAGAAATTAATTTTTGATATAGTTTTTTATACATATCAGTTTCTACATAGTCATCACTATCAACAAAACCTATATATTTTCCGGAAGCAATATCAAGGCCTTCATTCCTTGTTGCACTTATTCCTCTATTTTCTCTACTAATCAATTTTATTTTTTCTTTATTCTTTTTCTGATACTCCTTTAATATTGATAAAGTTTTATCAGTTGAACCATCATTAATACAAATTAGCTCAATATTTTCATATGTTTGATTTATAAGTGAATCCAAGCATTTTTTAATTCTATTTTCCACATTATAACAAGGTATTATTACACTAATTTTTTCCATACTTCTCTTTTCTCCTAAATATCTTTCCTATTCTTTCTTTTATATCTTCAAACACCTCTGTTTTAAAATAAGATAGAAATATCATTAAAGCTGTAATTACTATACATATAATAGCGCCACAAATAAAATAAACTATACCATTATTAATATTTAACAACGATAACACATAATAAGATACTAATGCAGCTAAAGTAGTAATTATTACTTGTTTTAAATATTCAATAAAATATTTTGACGGATTTATCGAAAAAATATTCTTATATATAATTATTGGTTTTACTATTGTTGGTAAAATTGAACTTATTAAAGTTCCTATAAATACACCTAAAATGCCATATTTATTAACTAAAATCAAACTGGCAACTATATTTATAATTGATTGAAATATTGGAACAAATTTATCTTTTGTATATAAACCTGTTGCCGATTTTATAGCATCATTCATACGCATCATTCCACTAACATAGAAATTTATTGAAGTAATAAGAACTATTGCAAAAGATAACGTATATTTCTTTCCCAACCAAACCTTCTCAATGAAAGGGTTAAATAAATTAATCATACAAACTGTTCCAATCGAAAATATAACAAACGTAATAAAATATATTGTATTATATACTTTAAATTTTTTTTCTTTAGTCTCTGTAGCATTTAAATTTCCATAAGATGCAGTTATACCCCAAATAGAATTATTAATAAATTTATTAAGTATAGAAATTATCAGAGAATAATTTGAATATAAACCAACTACAGATAATCCAATAAATTTTGAAATAATTAAATTATCTGTAGAATCAACAAAATATGATCCTATCTTATGATACATAAGAGCTTTAATATCACTAAATATTTTCTTCTTTTCTTGTTTTTCAAGAGGATTGATAGTCTTTTCTTTAATATAAGGATACATTTTATTTATATAAAGATTAACATAAATATTTTCAAATACTAAAATCACTGTTTGTACAATCAAATATAGTGTATAGCTTTTAAAAGCCAACAATACTATTATTTGAGCAACACTTATTAAAAAGTTAAATATCATAACTATCAAATTAATCTTATATTCATTTTGATCTGCAGTTATTAATACTCTTTTATAACTAAACAAATATCCTATTACCATATTAGCTAAGAATATTAAATAAAATATTTCTAAACCATTAATCCATTCATTTTTATTAACAAAAAAGTTTAAAAATGGCAAAATACCAATACCTGCTATTAATACTACTGCAGCTATAATATAATAAGATTTTTTATAAAAAGCCATTAAAGTTTTAATTTTTTCTTTATTATTATCTTTCAATGGTTTGTATAAACTATATCCTATAGCAGTGCTTATTCCTAAATCCGCTAAAGCTAAAACCCCTAATATATTAGTTAATAAACCATTTACTCCTAAATATAATTCCCCAATTTGCTTTATAAAAATTGTTCTTGTAATAAATCTTAAAATATTTAACAATACATTATTTGCAAAATTAGTAAATATATTTAAAAAAGATTTCTTTGTTCTCATTAATTCACATTCTTTCTTTATTTATTTACTCATAATGATTATATCATATATATTTTTATCACACAAATAAAAAGCAATGACACTTGCTTTTTAATCTCTTGAAAAAATATCTCTTGTATACACTTTTTTTCTAACATTACTTATATTTTCTTCTATTCTATTAGCAACTATTACATCAGATTTTTCTTTAAATTCTGACAAATCATTTATTACCTTTATATTCTCAAAATAATCATTCTTTAAAGTTGGTTCATATAAAATAATCCCTACTTTTTCTTTGGATAATATCCTAATTATATCTTGTATAGCACTAGTTCTAAAATTATCAGAACCACTTTTCATCGTTAATCTATATATACCAACCACTTTTGGTTTTCTTTCCAATATCATATTTGCTATATGTTTTTTTCTAGTATCATTTGATTTCACAATTGCTTCAATTAAATTTTGAGGAACATTTTGATAATTAGCTAACAATTGTTTAGTATCTTTAGGTAAACAATATCCACCATATCCAAAAGATGGGTTATTATAATGATTACCTATTCTAGGGTCTAAACATACACCATCTATTATATCTTTTGTATTTAATCCTTTTAACTCAGCATACGTATCTAACTCATTAAAATAAGCAACCCTCAAAGCAAGATATGTATTAGAAAACAATTTCACAGCTTCAGCATCTGTGGAATTCATATATTTTACTACAACATCCTCTTTTAATGACGCATCTTTCAACAAATTAGCAAATATCTCTGCTCTTTCTGATTGTTCTCCCACTATTATTCTAGATGGATACAAATTATCATATAAAGCTTTTCCTTCTCTCAAAAATTCAGGTGAAAATATTATATTATTCATTTGATATTTTTTTCTAACTTCTTCTGTATATCCAACAGGAACAGTAGATTTTATAACCACTGTTGTTTTCAAATCTAATGATTTAATTTTTTCTATTACATCCTCCACACTTTTAGTATCAAAATGATTAGTTTTTTCATCATAATTAGTCGGAGTTGAAATAATTATATATTGTGCGTCAATAAAAGCCTCTTTATAATCCAATGTAGCTTTTAAATTTAGTTCCTTTTCCTCAAAATACTTTTCTATTTCTTTATCCTTTATTGGTGATATTCTATTGTTTATCATATCCACCTTTTCTTTTATAATATCTAAAGCAACTACTTCATTTTTTAAACTTAACAAAGTCGCTAAAGATAAGCCTACATAACCTGTACCTGCTACAGCAATTTTCATATTTATCCTCCTATTATAAACTTATAATTTTTTTATACTTACTAACTAAATTGTATCTTATTCATTAATTTCTAAAGTTGTCTCACTGCCATCCTTATTCAATACTTTATTAATAGTTTGTGATGCATTTTCTAGTGTCTTGTTTAAATCTCCTGCAAGACTCATTGCTTCATTAAACTTATTTATAGCATCATCTAAAGGAACTTCTCCACTTTCCAAATCCTTTACTATTTTTTCTAAATTACTAAGTTTTTCTTCAAAACTAACTTTCTTTTCCATAATATCCTCCATTATCTACTAATAATAACTTAAATATCTACATTAATTGTAACATAGATAAGAAAACTAAACTATTAAAATCTTAAAACTTTACATCTATTGTCCATTTATATCTAAAACTTCAGAAACAATAATACCATCTTTTAATTTAGTAGTTATGCAACACCCTTTATCTATTTCTTTAATACTATTAATTGATTTATTATTATACTCTGTAATAGTATAGCCTCTTTTAATAGTATTTAAAGGGTTTAAAGCTTCAAGTTTTGTAATTAAATTTATAAATTTATTATTTTTATTATCTAAATTCTTAATAACATTAGTATTAAGTGATTTATATAAATCATTGAATACATTTTTATTATCACTAATTTTTTTATTTATCAATAATTCTATCTTTTCTACCAAACCATCTATTCTTTGCATCTTAACTTCATAAATACTCTTAGGATTTTTTAATATATAAGAATTCTCTAAAGAATTTAATCTGTCTTTATACTTGTTAATGATATTTATAACACTTTTATTATTTCTAATTTCAAGCTGTTTTATATAATTAATTAAATCAATACTATTGGGAACAGCAAGTTCTGCTGCCGCTGTTGGTGTTGGCGCTCTAAGATCAGATACAAAATCACTAATAGTAAAATCAATTTCATGTCCAACACCAGATATAATAGGTATCTTGCTATCAAATATAGCTCTTGCTACAATCTCTTCATTAAAAGCCCATAAATCTTCAATAGAGCCTCCTCCACGTCCCAATAAAATAACATCCAAATCATGATCCTGTGCTCTTTTAATATTATAAACTATATCTTCTTTAGCTCCATCTCCTTGAACTAAACAAGGAAAGATCACAACTTCAACAAGTCTATATCTACGATTAATAGTAGTAAGCATATCTCTTATTGCAGCACCAGTAGTCGCAGTAATAATACCAATTTTTTTAGGAAACTTGGGTATTTCTTTTTTATATTTTTTATCAAATAGTCCTTCTAATTCTAATTTTTTCTTTAATTTTTCAAATTCTAAATATAAGTTCCCAACTCCATCAAGCATCATTTCTTCAACATATATTTGATAATCGCCATTTCCTTCAAAAACACTAATTCTACCCATTACTAATACTTTAGAACCATCTTCAGGTTTAAAATCAACCTTACAAGCATTATTTCTAAACATAACAGCCTTAATTCTAGAAGTTTCATCTTTTATAGTAAAATAAAAATGTCCAGATGAATGATTCTTAAAATTAGATATTTCTCCTCTTAAATAAACCCTATTAAGATTATTATCATTATCAAATTTATATTTAATATATCTATTAATTTGCGTTACTGTTAAATACTTATCATCCATAACTATTACCTCTTTATATATAATATCATAAAGTTATGATATAAGTACAATAAAACCCAAAATAAAAAAACGAGAAATTAACATCAAATTTTCTCATTTTTCTCATAGTTATTATCTTTAAATTTCTTCATCTAAAAAATCTGTTAATATTTTTATTACTTTGTCAACTTCTTCATTTGTTAATTCAGCATATAAAGGTAATCTAATCAATCTAGATGAATACTCTTCAGTTATAGGAAAATCACCCTCTTTATATCCATACTTTTTACCCATTGGTGATATATGAAGTGGTATATAATGAAAAGGCGCCTCAATTTGATTATCTCTAAATCTATTTATCAATCTTTCTCTTGTAGCATTATCTTTTAATATAACATAATACATATGTGCATTATTAGTTGCATAATCTGGTATATATGGCCTATTAATAATTCCCCTTTCTTCATAGGATTCTAAAGCTTTATTATAACGTTCCCATACACTTAATCTTTTACCTTGTATCTCATCAAATCTTTCCAATTGAGCATACAATAATGCTGCCAAAATATCTGATGGCAAATAAGAAGAACCAGGAACCTGCCATGTATACTTATCAACAAACCCTTTAAAAAATTGTTTTCTATTAGTTCCCTTTTCTCTAATCATTTCTGCTAACTCATATTCCTTGTCATCTTTAACTATTAAAAGTCCACCTTCACCCATTGTTATATTTTTAGTTTGATGAAAACTATAACATCCATAATCAGCTAAAGTTCCTAATAATTTTCCCTTATAATATGACCCGACTGCTTGAGCTGCATCCTCTATAACTTTTAAATTATACTTTTTTGCTATATCAAGAATCTTATCCATATCACAAGCAACACCAGCATAATGAACAACATATATAGCCTTAGTTCTATTAGTAATTTTTTCTTCAATTTTATTAGCATCTATATTTAGCGTTCTCTTATCTATATCCACAAAAATAGGTTTAGCACCTCTTAATACAAAAGCATTAATAGTAGAAACAAATGTATACGATGGGCATATTACTTCATCCCCATCTTTTAAATCACATAATATAGCAGTCATATCTAATGCAGTTGAACAAGAAGTCACTAACATTCCTCTCAAATTAAATTTTTTTTCAAATATCTCATCTACTAATTTTGTATATTTATTATCTCCACAAATATTTCTTGTTCTTAAACAATCTAAAACATATTTTTCCTCTAAATCAGTTATCGAAGCTTTATTAAAAAAAATCATATTTTACCTCCTATTTCATATATTATAAACTTTATTTAAAATCATTTTCATATTATTCTTACAATTATCTTTATTTGATAATATTTATATTGAATATATAAATACACCCATTAAAACTATTAATAATCCTATTAATTTTTTCTTTTTTATTTTTTCCTTTAAAAAGATACAACTTAAAACTGCCACAAAAATATATTCTAAAGTTCCTAATATTGGTCCATATGATAATGGTAAATATTTATATGCAAATACAGAGCATAATGTTGCTACAAAAAATATCAAATATGAACAAATTGTTTTTGCATTTAAATATTCCTTTATTATACTTTCTTTTTTTGTATCTGCTGATTTTTTCAAAAGCACTTGTGCAAACGCAGAAATCAAAACCCCTGTTATATAAATCAAACCATATATAAATACCTTACTCATCTGAAACCACCACCAAACTTACTCCTATAAACACAACTATTGCTCCTATTATCATATTTACAGTAATTTCTTCTTTAAAAAATAATACACCCCATACTATACCCCAAACAATTGTTATAGCTTTATTTATAAAAGCAGTAATTAATGAAAATCTTTTTAAAACCTGTTGCCACATTATTGCATATATTCCCAAAATAAATATTGATAATCCATAAAATAAGCAAAACTTCAAAGATAAGAAATCACTTGAACCAGCTAGTTTTGAGAATACACCACAAAACGAAAATATTAGTAATATTATATGTAAAAATATATAGTTTTTAATTTTTTCTTTTTTCACATTTATTTTTATTCCTTTCCAAATATATCTCTAATCCAAAATATTTTTATTCCTTTGTAAAGCGTTGCGCTTCCATCTCTCTTTTGTAGTCTTCAAGATATGAAATATAATCATACTCAGGTTCATATCCTAAATCTTCTTTTATATTCGATATATCCATTACAAAATCATCACAATCCTTTTTCTCTGGACATTCAATTATCTTAGATGGATTATTCTTTGGTGAGAATACTTTTATCATTCCTTCTACTTGTTCTCTCATTGTCGTCTTAATACCAGTGCCAGCATTATATTGACCTGTAGTAACTTTATTTGTCATCATTGCCTTATATATCATCTGGCACAAATCCTTAACATAGATAATATCTTTACCTAAATCCGGATTGCCCCATAATTCTATATCTTTCCCTTCAATTGCATTTTGTATCATATATCTATATGATATAAGAGATTTCTTACCATCGACATAATAATACTTTTCTGGTGAATACATATATATATTAGGCAATTTAAAAATAAAGTTTTTAATTTTATACATTTGATGATAGCACTCTATTAAATCTACAGCAGCACATTTTGTAACTGTATATACTGCGTGATCCCCCTTAAATATCGGCTTTCTTGGGGCATATGGTTCTAGTGGTAATCCATCTTTTAAATATCCATTCATTTCAGCCCATGTATGTGTATATATTATTCTATCTGCTTTTACTTTTCTTGCATACTCTAATACATTTAATGTCCCTGTAACATTAACATCAATATACTTGTGAGGATCATCTTTTTCCAAATATGCTGGTAATACACCTGCAAAATCTACTATTGCATATACATTAGTTTGTGGCAATTTATCAAAATCATTTGCATTAGTTATATCTACTTGTTCATATCTTCCATCATAAAATTTAAATGGGTATTTTGTTCTTGTTCCTGTTGCTATTATTTCATATCGTTTCATATCTAAATTTTTAAGCAAATAATCAATATAGTACATTCCTAAATTTCCTGCTGACCCTAACACTATTATATTTTGTTTCATACTTAACCTCATTTCTTTTTTTCTTAAGATGCAAATCTAGTAAAAAGATTCTTATCTAAAAAACAACGACATATATATTTATATGTGTAATTGCATTCTAAATAAAATTTAACTTTTTAAAAAAATATATATTATCGAATCATTTCTATTTAACATTATATTTTTCTTTAATAACATATTGTGGTGAATCATTAATACAAATATAAATTCTACCAATGTATTCTCCAATAAGTCCTAACATCACCATTATCATTCCACCTATAAATAAAAATACTGCCATTAATGAACTATATCCTTGTAGCACATTTGGATAGAAAAATAATTTACGTATAATAATATATAATCCATATAAAAATCCCACTAATGCAGTAATTATTCCAATTACAGTTGAAATCCTTAATGGTTTCACAGAAAAAGCTGTAAAACCATTAATCCATAATTTAAGCATCTTTCTAAAAGTAAATGTTGTTTTTCCAACAATTCTTTCTCTTTCTTCCATTTCTACATTTACAATATCACTTGTTGTTCTTAAAAGTAATCCTGTCATATATGGATAAGGATTTTTATATTTTAATATTTCTTCAACTATATATCTTTTCATAGCAGAAAAATTTGTAAAACTTAAATCCTTTGGCTTTTCCATAACTACTTCTGTCATTTTTCTATTTACAACTGTTCCAAAACTTTTAAAAATAGATTGTTTATATACTGGATATTTTGCTATTGAAACATCATGTCCATCTTCTAATGGCTTGATTAGTTTCCATAAACTTTCCATAGGGCATTGTCCATCATCATCCATCAATATAACATAATCACCTGTGCATACTGACATTCCAGCCATAAGCGCTCCTGGTCTATTCATATTTTTTGCCAGTGATAAGACTTTTATCTTTTTATTTTTATTTGCAAGCCTTTTTAAAACCTCTAAAACATTATCAGGTGATTTATCATTAACTGCAACTACTTCATAATCATAATCACTCGTTGATACTACTTTTATAATTTCATTTATTACCAGTTCAACTGTATTATAGCTTCCATAACATGGAATAATAAAACTTAATTTTTTACTCTTCATTTCTACTTCTCCCCATTATTAAATCTATCATTATTTTTTAAAGCAATGAATCTATACCATTTATCTTAAGTTCATTTTCTATTTCTTTTAACTTTTCGTCACTAGTATCTAATATAAAGAAACCTTTACGAGATGAACTATCTGTAATTTGAGAATCGTCTTTTACAATTTCTGTTTTATAACACATTTCTTTTGAAAATTTATTTTTTATAATTTCATATCTTTTTATATCTTCATCATTAAATATAAACTTAATAATCGCTTGATGTGGTTTATTTACTTTTACTAGTTCAATTTTGTTTCCCAAAGCAACATCCAATACCATTTTAACAAAATCATATCCCGTTGAAATTTTTACAAGATGTGAACCGATACAATCTCCACCCATTCTTGCTCCTATTTCTATTATTCGTATTCTTCCCTTTTCATCAACTTTAAACTCTGTATGTGAAGCACTATTTTTAATATTTAATGCTGTTAATGCCTTTTTGATTATTATTGACGCATTTTCCTGTTGCTCTTCTGTTAAATCTGATGGTTGTCTATGACCTGTTTCTATAA
>CAKORS010000029.1 GCA_934101605.1 uncultured Bacilli bacterium | reverse complement strand
ATTCCATTCTCCCCTATATTTAGTAGGATCACTAATAAAAATATCACTATCATTTAAAATATCAAATTTATTTTTTACATTTCTAAGTCTCATAAACTTCACCAAATAAATTATACTATAAATAATCAATAAAATAAACATTTATCATAATATATAATAAGGAGGAAAACTATGAATAATCAAATACCATTTATGATGCCACCAAATCAAATGTATAATCCTTTTTATATGCCAAATGATCCAAATTATAATCAAAGCAAAATAAATGAATTAGAAAATAGAATAAAAACATTAGAAGATAAAGTAAAAACATTAGAAAATAACTTAAATATGAATAATCCTAATAACTATAAATCAAGTCTTTATATGATGTAAAAAATACTAATTTCTTAAAGAAATTAGTATTTTTTTATTATCATTTATTAATAAAATCTATATATTTATCATAAGCACTTTTCTTACCCAAATTAAAACTCTTATTAAAATCTTCATCAGATAAAACCTCATTAAAATCATTTGTTTTATTTATATCTTTTATTTTATTTTTATCATTACTTTTTTGTTTAGTCTTCTTTTTTAGATTTTCTATATTTTCATCCTCTACAACCGTTACTAAAGGTTTAGTATCATCTTCTATAATATTTTCCTCTACTACTATATCTTTAACAAACTGATCATTTTTAGAACTTCCCCTATTAACAATAAGTCCTGCTATGAAATCTATTATTAAAGTTATTATCCATATTCCAAAAACACCCATCGTTGATTGTATTAAAACAACTAAAGTCTTATTAGAATATACTGCGATATTAGAATATATATCAATATTATTAGTAGTAATAACATCTAAAGTTAATACAAATAAAAATACTAAAAAAATAAAAACAAATATATTAGAATATCTAATAAACTTACTCTTTCTAAATATTATAGTAAATATAAGTAATATAAAAGTAACACAAATTACACCTAAATAAGTAATAGCATTAGGAAAATAAAGTAAAGACATTATTTGTTCAACTAAACTATCACCTATTTTAGATAAAGCAGAGCTATATCTAATAAATATAAACAAAAATATACAAATATAACTAATAGACATTATAATCTTAACTTTACGATTATTAAATTTTCTATTAACTACTAAAGCAATAATAGTAAGAATACAAGTAATTAATAATATTACGAAGAAAAATGATGAAGTAACAATTCTTGATAATTCTACTAATCTATCAAAAAACGACATCTCTTCCATTATATTACCTCCATTCTTAATTCTTTTTATACACTTTCTTTACCAATAAGCTCCATTATATAAACTGTCTGTTGCTTTTTCATATTATTCTGTGTACATGTAATAAGAGTTAAAGTAGTTTTAGATTTATCTCTATAAATCTTAACATACCCTGTCTTATCAACATCATACACATTTACAAGTTTATAAGTATATTTATAATTTTTATAATAAACATAAGCCAAATCACTTTTATTAAGTTGATATAATTTACCAAAAAAACTATTCCAAGCACTACCAGCATGAGCAACTAATATAAGATTACCTCTATCTATATCTGGATACCTAGAGTTTTGCATAACAGCAACATTTTTAGAAACATCATTCCACTTAGAATTAACATCACAAAATCCCTTAACAAGTCCTATCTTAGGTATTTCAATCCTACCAACATAATAATCCTTATCAATAAAAACCTCTTCTCCAGAATCATTTACTTCTACATCATTTAAAACCTCTTCATCTTCTACAGTTCCTGACTCAGTATACGTAGGTTGATCAGTTAAAGTAAAATACATCTTTTCATAAACATCATCTTTTTTAGATTTTAAATAATCTCGAAATACAATACAAAATCCAAGAAAAACTATTAATAATCCTATAAATACTATAAATCTATTACTAACTTTAGATTTTTTCATAAACATCACCTAAACAACCCTCTACTCTAATAATTATTATACCAATTATTAAAAATAAGTTCAATATAAAAGAAACCTAAAGATCAAATCATTTATACAAAATAAGTGCAGAAAAACAATACACCTGCTCTTCAGAAAAAATAGATACCCCAACTTGATACTTAATATCAATAAGTTCCTTATCATCATCCAAAAAATCATTAATTTCATCCTCTAAATCCTTTTCACTTTCACAATCAAATAACTTAACCCTCAATCTAATCACCAATATAAGAATAACAATATAGACTTAAAAAAAATATCAAAAAAAGAGTCAAATGACTCTTATCTAACAACAATATTTACTATTTTATTCTTAACCACAATAAATTTAACTATTTCTTTACCATCTATATGACGTTTAACATTATCATTTTCCATTGCTAATTTTTTCAACTCTTCATCATCTATGTCCTTAGGAGTTTCTAGAGTAGCTCTAACTTTACCATTTACAGATACTGCTATAGTAACACTAGTATCAACTATTTTGCTTTCATCATATTTTGGCCATTCTTCATATGCAATAGTATTATTATGACCCAATTTCTCCCACATTTCTTCTCCAACATGAGGAGTTATTGGATACATAAGTTTTACAAAACCTTCAGCATATTTCAAAGGAATAATATCATTCTTATAACATTCATTAATAAATATCATCAATTGACTAATTGCAGTATTAAATCCTAATGCTTCAAAATCTGTAGTTACTTTCTTAACAGTTTGATTATATATTTTATCTAAACTAGGATTTTCTAAATCATTAACTTTTCCAGATTCAACAATTAAACGATAAACTCTATCTATAAATTTCTTAGCACCTTCAACTCCTTGATTACTCCATGGTTTAGAAGCCTCAAGTGGTCCCATAAACATTTCATATAATCTTAAAGTATCAGCACCATACTCTCTTACAATATCGCTTGGATCTATAACATATTCTGGATAACGTTTACCCATCTTTATACCATTAGATCCTAAAATCATACCTTGATGAACTAATTTTTTAAATGGTTCTTTAACTGGAGATAATCCTTTATCATATAAATAATTATTCCAAATTCTTGAATACATTAAATGTCCTACAGCATGTTCAGGACCACCAACATATAAATCTACTGGCATCCAATGCTTTAACAATTCATAATTTGCAAATTCCTTATCATTATCAGCATCTATATATCTTAAATAATACCATGAAGATCCTGCACTACCAGGCATAGTACTTGTCTCTCTTACACCCTTAACGCCATTTCTATCATATTTCTTCCATTCTACAGCATTCTCCAAAGGAGCTTTTCCATTATGACCTTGATAATCATCTAGAACAGGTAATACAAGAGGTAACTCGTCATCAGGTAAAACATATTCTCCACCCATATCTTTATGAACAATAGGAACAGGTTCTCCCCAATATCTTTGACGAGCAAAAATCCATTCACGCATTTTATAGTTAACTTTTTCTCTTCCAACACCCATATCAACTAATTTTTTAGCAATTAAAGGTTTGGCTTCTTCAACTGTTAAACCAGTAAATTCATCAGAATTAATAAGTTTACATCCCTTACCTAAATAATCTCCTTTTTCAAAAGCTTTATTTGTGCAGTCTTCTCCATCAATAACTTGAATCATAGGAATATTATGTGCTTTTGCATATTCAAAATCTCTTTGATCATGAGTAGGAACTGCCATAACAGCACCAGTTCCATAATTTGCTAATACAAAATCCCCAATAAACACTGGAACTTCTTTTCCATTAACAGGATTTATAGCATATACCCCTTCCAAAGGACAACCAGTTTTACCTTTGTTAAGCTCAGTCCTATCAATATCAGACTTTTTATTAGTTTCTTCTATATATTTTTCTACTTCTTCCCTATTTTTAACTCTAGGCATAAGCTCTTTTACTAATTCACCATCTGGTGCTAAAACCATAAAAGTAATTCCATAAATAGTCTCAATACATGTCGTATAAATAGAAAATCTTCCTCCGTCAACTATTTTAAAATCAACTTCTACTCCAGTTGACTTACCAATCCAATTTCTTTGAATTTCCTTAGTTGACTCTGGCCAATCTATCTCCTCTAAACCATCAAGTAATCTCTCAGCAAATAAAGGTTGATCAATAACACATTGTCTCATATTTTTACGAACAACAGGATATCCCCCTCTTTCACTTTTACCATCAATTACTTCATCATTTGATAAAACTGTTCCTAACTCTTCACACCAATTAACTGGCATATCAACATATTTTGCATAACCATCATTATATAAATTCTTAAATATCCATTGTGTCCATTTATAAAATTTAGGATCACTTGTTCTAACTTCTTTAGACCAATCATAATCAAATCCTAATTCTTTTAATTGCTTAGTAAAATACTCAATATTCTTTTCAGTAAATCCATTTGGATGTTTACCAGTTGAAACAGCATATTGTTCAGCAGGAAGTCCAAAAGAATCAAATCCCATTGGATGTAAAACATTATACCCTTGCATCCTTTTCATACGAGAAACTATATCTGTTGCAGTATACCCTTCAGGATGTCCAGCATGAAGTCCTACACCAGATGGATAAGGAAACATATCTAAAACATAATACTTAGGTTTTGAAAAATCCCATACATCAGTATAAAAAGTATGGTTATCATCCCAATACTTTTGCCATTTCTTTTCTATCTCTTTAAAATCATACCTAATATCACCTTTTCTTTATATAAAACTTTGCCACTAATTTATAACTACAAACTATTATAACTAAAACTGCCACTATTGCAATTAAAAACTTTAATACAACAATATCAGTTAATTCAGTAAGTAGTAAAACAACTCCTACATCTATAGAATTAACTATAGCTAATGTATTAAGAAGTTTAATATCATCAACATCTTTAATATCTAACTTTGTAAGACCTAAAAATAATAAAATCTCTGAAGGAATCTTATTACGACCACCACTCTTAACTTTACCTTTTTTCTTATCTTTTTCATACTTTTTAACAACAAATAATTTATGGTATAAATAAACCAAAGTAAAAGCTAAAACAAACTCAATTAAACATAAAATAAATCTATTCATAAAATACCTCCAACATTACGTATAAATTATAGCACAAATTAAACAACTATTTCCATAATTTTTAAGTTTATGTTATTATTTTATAAAGGTGATTTTATGTTTACAAATACAAACTCCAACAAAAGATATTATACTTTAGATTATTATTACAAACAAAAATACAATACAAAAGTATTTAAAGTAAGTTTAAATATAGGTTGTTCTTGTCCTAATATTGATGGAACAAAAGGATATGGTGGTTGTATCTATTGTAAAAATCAAAGTGGAGATTTTGCAGGAGATAAGAAAAAACCACTAAAACAACAATTTACAGATGTTAAAAATATGATGTTAAAAAAATGGCCTAAAGCAAAATATATAGCATACTTTCAAGCAGGAACTAATACGTATGGAAATATAAATGATTTAAAAAAATACTATTATGAAGTATTAACCTATAAAGATGTAGTAGGAATAAATATAGCAACAAGATGTGATTGTATAAATAAAGAAGCCCTAGAAGTCCTAAAAGATCTAAATAAAAAAACAGATCTTACCATAGAACTAGGACTACAATCTATACATAATAAAACATTAAAACTTATAAATTGTAAATATACAAAAAAAGACTTTCTAAAAACTTATAAACTACTTAAAAAAAATAATATAAAAGTAGTAGTTCATATAATAAATGGTCTTCCATATGAAACAAAAAATATGATGATAAAAACAGCTAAATATTTAAATAAACTAAATATAGACGGTATAAAAATTCATATGTTACATATCTTAAAACAAACAAAATTAGAAAAACTTTATAAAGATAAAAACTTTCACTTACTAACTAAAGAAGAATATGTTGATATAGTAGTAAATGAACTAGAATACTTAAATGAAAATATAGTTATAAATAGAATAACTGGAGACCCAAATATAGATGATTTAATTGAACCATTCTGGTTAGTAAAAAAATTTACTGTTCTAAACGAAATAGATAAAGAAATGAAAAAAAGAAACATCTATCAAGGAGACAAAATAAAAAGATATCAATTAAATAAATAAAAGATATCTTTTTTATTTTACATTATACTAAAGGTTTTCCCTCACTATCAACAGTAGTAGAATCAGTTAAAATAAGAATACCCTCAACTAATCCCCATACACCAGATACAACAGATAAAACTCCACAAGATAAAACAGTAATAAGTAATTGAGCAATAGCTTTACCATTATATCCTAAATAAAAATTATGAATTCCAAGACTTCCTAAAAATATTCCAAGTAATCCTGCTGCTAACTTTGATTTACCATCTTTTTTTGCTTCATTAACAATATGTCCACAATTTAAGCAAACATCTGCTCCTTCATTTAACTCTTTTCCACAATTCGAACAATACTTATTCATAAAATCCCTCCTATTTCTTATTGTTTAATATAATATTTATCATAAATAAAACTATAACAACTATCATTATAAATATATATAATAAATCCGGTATAGGACTTACAAATCTATCAATAACAATAGCTCCTAAATATATTATAGCACCTATTATTAAATAAATATTTTTATTTTTTAAAACATTTTTCATATTAATATTCACAGTTACCAGGAGTTCTTGGGAATGCAATAACATCTCTAATATTTTCTATACCTGTAAGATATATAATTAATCTTTCAAATCCCATTCCAAAACCTGAATGATAACATCCTCCATATTTTCTTAAATTTACAAACCATGAAACAGCATCATATTCTACGTCCATCCCTTTCATACGATAAACTAATTTTTCATAATCATCTTCTCTTTGAGATCCACCCATCAACTCACCTGCTCCTGGAACCTCCAAATCAACCGCTGCTACAGTTTTACCATCATCATTAAGTTTCATATACCAAGCCTTTATATCTTTAGGCCAATCTGTAACAAACACAGGTCCATTAAAATATTCAGTAATATATTTTTCATGTTCTTTAGCAATATCATCTTCATAACTAGGTTCAAATTCCCATTTAACTTGAGCACTCTTTAATATATCAACAACATCATGATGAGTAATCCTAACAAACTCACTGTTAATAAGCCTGTTAAGTTTATCTTTTAAACCTGTCTCTAAAAACTTATCACAGAAATCCATCTCATCCGGACATTTTTCCATAACATATCTTACTATAAACTTAAGCATATCTTCTTCTATATCCATTAATCCATTTAAATCACAAAAAGCAATCTCAGGTTCAATCATCCAGAATTCATTAGCGTGAGTTTTTGTATTAGATTTCTCTGTTCTAAAAGTTGGTCCAAAAGTATAAATCTTATTAAATGCCATTGCAAAAGCTTCTCCATGAAGTTGCCCAGTTCCAGTAATATAAGCTTGTTTTCCAAATAAATCTTTTGACATATCAACTTTGCCATTAGATAAAGGCAAATTATTCATATCTAAAGTAGTAACTTTAAACATTTGATCAGAACCTTCACAATCAGTTGTAGTAATTAAAGGTGTATGAGCATAAATATAACCTCTTTCTTGAAAATATTTATGAATAGCATAAGCTGCTACACTTCTAATTCTAAATACAGCTTGAAAAGTATTAGTTCTAAATCTTAAATAAGCTTGTTCTCTTAAAAACTCCATAGAATGTCTTTTAGGTTGTATAGGATAATCTTCTGGACAATCACCAAGTAATTTAACAGTCTTTACTTTAACTTCATAATCTTGTCCTTTACCGGAAGACCTTACTACAGTTCCACATACTTCTATAGAACTTCCAATATGATATTTAGTAATAGTATCAAAATCATCTAAACTATTATCATAAACAAGTTGTAAATGTTTAAAACATGTTCCATCAGAAAAATCAATAAATCCATATTCCTTTTGTTTTCTATGATTTCTAATCCAACCTCTAACTAAAATATCTTTTCCTTCCAAAGTATCAATAATCTTAAATAACTTTTCCAAATAAATAAAATCCATAATTCCTCCTTATAAATAAAAAACTAGTATCATCCCTATTAAAGGGACGAAAACTAGTATTCCGCGGTACCACCCAATTTATTATAAAAACTATAATCACTTTAGTATTTAACGCATACAAAACGACTAAATCTACTAATATTTCAAAATAGTAACTCCAGAGTGTTTTTATTTTAGCATTTCTTTGTTAGCTCACACCATACCTAACTCGCTTATAAGTTTACTAAAATAACATATCTCTTTCCTCGTTTATACCTACAATATAAATTAATTTAATAATTTTGTCAATCCCTAAAACTATTAACAATATCTATAAATTCTTTTGGAGGTTCTGCTTCAAAATATAACTCTTCTCCTGTTACAGGATGTATAAATCTAATACTTTTAGAATGTAACATTTGTCCAAAATCTTTATTTATCAACTTCTTACTACAATACACCGGATCATTAACCACAGGATTACCAATATAACTTAAATGAACCCTTATCTGATGAGTTCTACCAGTATCTAATTTACAACTAATTAAAGTTACACCATCTAATCTTTCTAATACATTAAAATGAGTAATAGAATCTTTACTATTAATATCAGTAACAGTATATTTTTGTCTATTATTTATATCTCTACCAATCGGAGCATCAATAGTACCCTTATCACATCTAATATTTCCCCATACTAAAGCTAAATAAGTCCTCTCAACCTTTTTCTCTTTAATCATTAAACTAAGAGCTTCATGAACCTTATCATCCTTAGCAACAACCATAACACCACTAGTGTCCTTATCAAGTCTATGAACAATACCAGGTCTTATACCATTATTACTAATAGAATTAAAATGATATAACAAAGCATTAACCAAAGTATGATTTAAATTACCAACTGCTGGATGAACTACCAAACCACTCTGTTTATTAATAATAGCAAGATAACGATCTTCATATAAAATATCTAAATGTATATTTTCAGGTTCATTATAATTAACAACAGAATAATCATCTATAATATCAATAATATCCCCCTCTAAAACCTTATAACTTGGTTTAACAGAACTACCATTAACAAGTATTTTATCATCCTGAAAAAACTTCTTTAATTTACTACGAGAATAATCACTATTACTACTAATATATAAATCAATTCTATCACCACTACTATTTACTTCTAACTTCATTTCTTCCACCTCTAAATAAATCTATAATAAGTAATATTGCCCCAATACATATACATATATCAGCTATATTAAATATAGGAAATCTATAACCAAATATAATAAATCCAATAAAATCAATAACATAACCATAAATAATTCTATCAAATAAATTACCAACAATTCCCCCAATTAATAATATAAAAGATAACTCTTCAAGAATACTCATATCATCTTTAATAATATATTTAAAAATATAATATAAAACCCCTATAGCAATAAGAATAAATATAATAGTATAACCACTCATAATAGACCATGCTCCACCAGTATTATTAACAGAACATATATAAAAAAACTTAGGAATAATAAAATATTCTTTTAAAGGAACCAAAGTTTTACTTATAACAAACTTAGATAATAAATCTATTATAAAAACAAAAAAAGATGCTATATATATTCTCTTCTTCAAAACAAATCACCTAAAAACATTATAACAATTAACAACTAAAGAATCAAATATAACTACATCCTAACTAAAATAACATCTTCTCCTATTTTTTCTATCTTATCCCAGCCTATCTCTTCCTCTAATCCATTATTCCTAAATCTAAATTTACCCTTACCAGTTTCTATAACAAAAGACTCTAAATGCCCTGACATATCAAGCTTAACATCAATAATATTACCTATTCTTCTTCCATTTAAATCAACTATATCCTTATGTTGTAGTTCTGATAATCTCATCATATCACCTACTAAATTGTATTTATAAAAATACTAATAATTACAACTCTTTCCTAATTCTTTTTAAAGCACTTTTCTCAAGCCTTGATATTTGAGCTTGAGATATTCCTATCTCATCTGCTATCTCCATCTGTGTCTTACCAATAACAAATCTCTGATCCAAAATATATCTTTCCCTATCAGGTAAATTGTCAATAGCCTTATTAACCGCAAGTCTTAAATCTAAATCATAACTACTTTTTTTATCCTCAACTTGATCAAACAAATAAATAGTATCTCCACCATCATTATATATAGGTTCAAATAAAGAAACAGTAGGTCTTAAAGAATCTAATGCTAAAATAACATCACTCTCATCAATCTCTAAAATATCCGCTATTTCTTTATTCGAAGGACTAACACCTTTTTCCATAGTAATCTCATCCTTAAGTCTTAAAACTCTATAAGCAACATCCTTAATACTTCTTGATACTCTAACAGAATTATTATCCCTTAAATATCTCTTAACCTCTCCTAAAACCATAGGAACACAATAAGTAGAAAACTTAACTCCATAAGATAAATCAAAATTATCAATAGCCTTAATTAAACCAATACAACCAACCTGAAATAAATCATCCATATTTTCATCTTTCTTATTAAATCTCTTAAGTAAAGATAAAACAAGCTTTAAATTACCATTAACAAGCTCCCCTTTAGCACTTAAATCACCATTTTTAAATCTATTAAATAAATCTGTCATCTCATCCTGAGTCAATACCTTTATATCACTAGTATTAATACCACTAATATCAACTTTATGCTTTGCCATAATTATCACCAATAACATTATGGTAAAATAACTATTTATTAATACAAAAACTAAAAAAAATATAAAAAAGAAACCAAAATTGGTTTCTTACTAAGTCTTAATAGATATAATTCTACTCTTATATGTGCTCCAATAACTAGCAGCCTTATATGTTGATAATAAACTTGATGGAACAGCTACATTTCCAGTTCCTGTTGCAATAGTGCTTCCAGAAAGTGCTGTTGATGCTGTTAATTTAAATAAACTTGGTCCTCCAAGCGTTAATAACGTTAAACTTGTCATATTCTGGAACATATAAGCATTATTAGTTAAACTTGTAGATGTAAAATTACTTAGTTTTAAAGTTTTTAAACTACTAGCACCACTAAACATATAACTCATATTTTTTACCTTGGATGTATCAAAATTTAATGTAAGTGCTGTCGCCAATCCATTTTTATAATTATAAAACATATGATTCATATCTGTTACCTTTGATGTATTAAAATCTAATGCAGAAGGAAAATTAACATTTCCTATATTTGCAAACATATAACTCATATTTGTTACATTTGACGTATTAAAACTAGAAATTTCTAAAGATTCACAAGAAACTCCATTAAACATATAACTCATATTTGTTACCTTTGATGTATCCCAACCAGTAGTAACAAATGATTTACCAAGACTCTTACATCCATAAAACATATAACTCATATCTGTTACATTTGACGTATCAAAATTATATACAGCCATACTTGTAGCACTAAGTTTGCTACATCCACTAAACATACGACTCATATTTGTAACCTTTGATGTATTAAACTTACTTAAATCTAAATTAGACAAATTACTACAAGAAGCAAACATAGAAGCCATATTCGTTACACTTGATGTATTAAAACTAGTTAAATTTATAGTCGTTAATGCCTTACAAAAATAAAACATAGAACCCATATTAGTTACCTTTGATGTATCAAAATTACTCAAATCTAATGTCGATATAGATTCACAATCATCAAACATAGAAGCCATATTTGTTACATTTGATGTGTTAAAGCTACTTAAATCTAATGATTTTAATTCATAACATCCATAAAACATAGAACCCATATTAGTTACCTTTGATGTATTAAAGCTAGTTAAATTTATAGTTGCTAATGAGTCACAATAACTAAACATAGAACTCACATCTGTCACATTTGTTGTATTAAAACTACTTAAATCTAATGAAGTTAAGCTTCTACATCTAACAAACATAGAACTCATATCTGTTACTTTTGAGGTATCAAAATTACTTAAATCTAAAGAAGTTAATTTACAACCGCCAAACATAGAACTCATATTCGTCACATTTGACGTATCAAAATTACTTATGTCTAAGGAATTTAAACTGTTAATAATATCAGTATAAAACATAGAACTCATATCTGTTACTTTTGAGGTATCAAAATTACTTAAATCTAATGTTGTTAAGGATTTGCATTCATAAAACATAGAACTCATATTCGTCACATTTGATGTATCAAAATTACTTAAATTTAATGTTTTTAATCCAGTACAATTATTAAACATAGAACCCATATTCGTCACATTTGATGTATCGAAATTACTTAAATCTAATGTATCCACACTAGTCCTCTTAAACATAGAACTCATATCTGTTACATATTTAGTAGAAAAATTAGTAAAATCTATTGTTGTCAAACTAAACAAATTTGAAAATAAACCACTAGAATCTTCTGGAGCATATACAACGCCATCTACAGATCCTATAACAAGGTTAATATCACCACTGTTCCCAGTAAAATCACCATCGTAATCATAAATCCAAGCCATAACAGATCCATCATTATCTTGTGATATATCAAAACCTGCGAACACATCACTTGGAATCTCATTTGTTGTAGCAAAGCTTATACTTTCAACCATAATTTTGTCAAATCCACCCAGACTATCACTTTCAGAAAAATTATACATATAATGAGGTTTTGGTTCCTGAAAATCAAATGTTAATACTATATTGTTAAATAATGTTGATGAACTTACGTATTGTCCTGATTTATAACTTAATGTTATCTCCATTGCTTGTGTTCCATGAGATATTGTATCACCAAGAGTATAATTTGATACTGTTACATTAAGTTTGCTTTGTAATGATGTTGGTAATGTTATACTATTTATCGTCATATCTACAA
>CAKORS010000028.1 GCA_934101605.1 uncultured Bacilli bacterium | reverse complement strand
AGATAGAACAGGAAGAAAATTTGGAAAAGCTAGATAAAACAATTGATTCACTAAAAGAAAAATACGGATATAACATCATATCTAAAGCAAGTGTTTATAACAATAAAGCACAAAAAAACAGGCGAGGCCTGTAATTTCTATAATGGTGATCCCTCAGGGGCTCGAACCCTGGACCCACAGATTAAGAGTCTGTTGCTCTACCAACTGAGCTAAGGAACCATTGCTACTTAATTATATCACATAAAAA
The DNA here is from genome assembly GCA_934101605.1 of uncultured Bacilli bacterium. GTDB lineage: Bacteria > Bacillota_I > Bacilli_A > RF39 > UBA660 > CAKORS01. The sequence continues at coordinate 12,772 of CAKORS010000028.1, read as the reverse complement.
ATAAAATGCAATAAAAATAAGACTTTATTTTCCAAAAAAAATATTGTATTATATAAATGTAATAATACGAGTTAAGAAGGTGAATTATGGAAGAAGAACAAATGCCACAGGAACAAGTAGGAAATGAGGGAATGAACGCTGCTTCTTCTTTTGTAAATCAAGGAAGAAACATGGGGGCACACGCTGTAAATGGAGTTAAAAAAGGATCAGACCTTATCAACAACTACAGAGACAAAAAAAATGATCAAGAAAAAGAAAAAACCAATCCAGAAGGCCCACAAGGAAAAAAAGATAATGGATTTGATAATGGACAAAAAAACAATGAAATGCCAAAGAAAAAAGAAGAAACTCCTAACAATAGTGGCAAATCATTAGCAACAGGAAATATGCCTAAAAACAATAAAGATAGTTCATTACTAAAACAAAGTGATAATAAACTTAAAAAAGCAAGAAATAAAATACCATCAAGAAAAAAAAGTGGATTAGGAAGTAATCAAAGTTTTGGTAATAAAAATAAAGAAGCTAATAAGAATACAGATGCAGGAAGAAATCCTGCTACAGGTATAGGGCCTAAGAACAATCTTAACAGTAATAGTAATACAAAAGAAAAAAATGACTCAGAAAACTCTACAGATCAAATAAAAGACAAAGGAAAAAACATTGCAAAAAAAGGTGCAAAACAAGCAGGTAAGGCAGTTGCTAAAGGAATTAAAAAATTATGGAGAATGATTCCGATAGTAATAAGAATGTATATCATAATAGGAGTAGCATTATTCTTTCTAGTATTTATGCTTTTATTTATAATATTTGGAGGAACTATCGCAGTCGCAGAAGAAGAAAGTAGATTAAGTAGTAATGCTTGTTTTTCATCTAGTGGATCAAGCAATTTAATTTCGTTCTTAAATGGTTGGGAAGGCGATGAAGGAACCTGTACTGTAAATGGAAAAGATGGATATTTAGCAGCTGATACTAATGATGGAAAAATAACTATAGGTCACGGAGTAACAAGTCAAGACGAAATAAATGCAGATTACATAAAAACGTACATAGACCAGAACAACTGGGGTGAATACTTTAAGAGAACTGAAGGCCCATATTATGTGGATGCAGGAGATTGTGTTCCAAAAGAAGTAATAGACTCAATTCAAATTTATGCAATTGAAGAAAGATATGGCAAAAGTGTGGATAAATCAATCGAACAAAGTGGAATGGATATAACTTCATTTCAAAGAGATGCATTAATATCTTTTGAATATAACTTAGGTAGTGGCGCCACAAGACTATTAGACGCATATAAAGCCGGAAGTTATGAAGGTCTTTGGAATGTAATGAAAGAGTATACAAAATCAGGTGGAAGAGTATTAGATGGTCTAAAGAAAAGAAGAAAAGGAGAATTTTCTTTATTCGTAACAGGAAATTATGATGATGCATTCTATGACAGAAGTCTAGAAAATTATGATACATATAATCCAAATGAATATGTAGTAGCAACTGGATCATCAGGAAGCTTAATGTCAAACGCTTGTGTTAATACAGCAAATGGAGAAGGACTTGCAACAGACCCTTCCACAGGTTTCATTATGAGAACAGCAAGACCTTTAAGAACAAATTCTTTCTATTATTACCAAGATGAAAATAATTATGGAAGATATTTAGAAGGGGAATGCGCAATGTATGCAACAGCAAGAGCACAAGAAGTACTAGCTTCTATTGGAAGTAGCAAGACATGGACATCTAATACAAATGGTGGAAGTTTCTGTAGCTCTGACAGCAGTAATAATTTCAAAAAGTCATATGATTACACAAAACCAAAACAAGGCGCTATAATTTCATGGGGAAACAATGGAGGAAATCACGTTGCAGTAGTAGAAAAAGTAAACAGTGATGGATCTATATTAATTTCAGAAATGTATGTTTCTTTAGGTGTTTACGCAACAAGAGATAATGCACATGCCCATCTATGGGAGACTGGAGCTTATTATAACGCATCAACAAACCAATATGATAGAAAATACAATTGTGAAGCGAATAACAGTGGATGTTTTCAAACACAAACTTTATCAACAGATAAAATAAGGTCTTATTATGGTGGAGGAGCAGACTTCACATGTTATATCTATTTAGTTGAATGAGGTGATAAAAATGAAAAATAAAAAGTTTATATTGTTAGTAGCATTAGTAATTGCACTAACGGGATGTAAAGCAGAGTACAATTTAAAAATTCAAAATGATACTTTTTCAGAACAAACAAATGTCTATACTGATGATATGACACGTTTAAATCTAATTGACCCTGATTTAAATAATTCAAGCTATAAAAGTGTATTTGATGAGCAATATACAGGCTACACAAAAGTGATGTTTAATGATCCAAATTATAATTTTTATAAAAGTGATCCTCAAAGTGGAGTAGAGTATTACACAAAAACAAGAATAGATAGTCAAGAAAAATATGGAATTTCTTATTCTTATGAATTTTCAAAAGAAAAATTCGTTAATTCTACTGCTATTAAAACTTGTTATAAAGAATTTACAATTACTACTGAAAATAACTTTTATATATTAGCAACAAATCCAAAAGCAGACTGTATGGAAAATTACAAACTATTGACAGATATCACTATAAATATAGAATTACCATATAAAGTTATCTCATCAAACGCAGATAAAGTTAATAATAATATATACACTTGGAATATTACAAAAGAAAATTATAAAAATAAATCTATAAGAATAAGTTATAATATTAACGAAAATAAAGGTACAACAACAGATAAAACAAATACAAATAATCCAAGTAATACAACAAAAGATAATCAAACTACTGATACAAAAGAAAATGGATATTCAGGAACAATTTATTTCCTATTAATATTTGCATCTCTTGGACTTATTGCTTTAATAATATATTTAATATATAGAATACGAAATAAAAAATTAAATCAAATTTAGTATAAAAAATAAAATTCTTCTCAATATATTAGTGGGAGGAATTTTATTATGAAAAAATATTTATTATATTTATCATGTATAGTAGCTATAATATTTCTAGTTGGTTGTAGTATGGATAATACTCCAACAAAAAAGGTAGAAAACTTTTTAAATAGTTATAAAAATCTTGATAGTGATGTCACATCTCAAATGGAAGATATTATAAATAAAGACACAACAATGACAGATGAAGGAAAAGAAAAATATAGAGATATATTAAAAAAACAATATCAAGATATGACTTATACTATTAAAGATGAAACAATTGATGGAGATAATGCAACTGTAACTGTAGAAATAGAAGTATATGATTTAAGTAAAGTAAACACAGCATCAGATAAATACTATGAAGAACATCCAGATGAATTCAAAGATTCAGAAGGAAATATAGTTGATTCACTATTTGTAGATTATAGAATTAAGCAATTAGAAAAAGCAGAAGATAGAGTTAAATACACAATAGATTTCGGACTTACAAAAATAAATAACGAATGGACAATAAATACTTTAGATAATAGCACAATACAAAAATTACATGGATTATATGCATAAAGTCATATAATTCTTTTTTTTAAATATATTTAAGTGGTGAAACTATGAAAAAAATAACTTGTATACTATTATCTTTTTTTATATTTATATTAAATATCAATGCAGTAAGCCTAAATACAGAATCATTAGAGGCGATGGACATAAATTCAAAAAGAGTACTTTATAAAAAGAACGAAAACGAAGTAAGGTTAATAGCGTCAACAACTAAAATTATGACAGCAATACTAGCAATAGAATCAAATAAATTAGAAGATGTAGTAGAAGCCAAAGAAGAAGTTTTAACTATGTATGGATCGAATATATACATAGAATATCATGAACATATGCTACTACTTGATTTAATTTATGGACTTATGTTAAGAAGTGGAAATGATGCAGCAGTAGTAATAGCAAACTATATCGGAGGAACTGAAGAAAACTTCGTTAAAATGATGAATGATAAAGCTAAAGAATTAGGAATGACAAATACAACATATCAAAACCCTCATGGTTTAGATGAAAATACACAAAATTATTCAACTGCACATGATCTTAATATTTTATATTCTTATGCTTATAAAAATAAAATATTTAAAGATATAGTTGGAACAAAAACATATAAAACTGCATCAGATAAAAAAACATACTTATGGAAAAATAGAAATAAAATATTATCAATATATGATAAAGCAAATGGAGGAAAAACAGGATACACCCCATCTGCTAAAAAAGTATTAGTAACAAGTGCACAAAATAAAGACCTAGATATAGTAATATCGTCATTTAATAGCATTTATGACTATGATCTACAAAAACAAATATATGAAGAAATATTTATGAATTATACAAACACATTAATATTAGATAAAAACAACTTTAAACCAAAAAACAATCCATTTAGAACTAAACTATATATAAAAAAATCATTTTCTTATCCCCTAACCGAAGAAGAACAAAGTAAAATTACAAAAAAAATAAAATATTATGATGAAAATAAAGTAAAAAATAAAAAAGTAGTAGGGAAAATATATGTATACTTAAATAACGAATTAATTAATACTACTGATATATACCAAAAAGTAAAAACCAAAAATAATAAATTTTTTTCTATCTTTCAATAAAACTTGAAAAAAACTAATTTTACCATTATAATTTCCTTAGGTGATTTTATATGGAAAGATTACAAAAGAAAATCGCAAACTCAGGTTTTACTTCAAGGAGAAAAGCAGAAGAACTAATAAAAGCAGGACACGTTTGTGTAAATGGCAAAAAAATAACTACTTTAGGATATAAAGTAGATACAAATGATAAAATAACAATAGATAACGTTTTAATAGAACAAGATGCCAAAGTATATTTTTTATTAAACAAACCAAGAGGATATGTTTCTACGACAAACGATGAAAAAAATAGAAAAACAGTAATAGATTTAATAGATACAGACAAAAGAATATATCCAGTAGGTAGACTTGATTATGATACAACAGGAGCACTTATTTTAACTAACGATGGAAATCTTGCAAATATATTAATGCACCCTAAAAATGAAATAGATAAAAAATATATTGCTAAAATAAATGGGCTTCTTACTCCAAAAGAAGAAATGATATTAAAAAATGGTGTAATGATTGACGGAATAAAAACACAAAAAGCAAAATTAAAAACCAGAAAATATGACAAAAAAACAAACACATCAATTGTAGAAATAACTATACACGAAGGACATAATCATCAAGTTAAGAAAATGTTTGAACAAGTAGGAAAGAAAGTATTAAAATTAAAAAGAGAATCAATAGCCTTTTTAAATATCAAAGATATTCCATCTAAAAACTATAGACCTCTAACAATAAAAGAAGTAAAAAAACTATATAACTATGAAAAAAAATAAGATCAAGTCTTATTTTTTATTCTTCTATAACAATTGCATCCATAGGACAATTATCTTTAGCTTCTTTAACTTTTTCTGCATTCTCATCCTTAACAGTTTCATTTAAAGCATAAGCAATACCATCATCATTAAGATCAAATTCATCATTAACAACAGTACATGCCCCACAGCCAATACATAAACTTTCTATAACTCTAGCTTTCATAAATACCTCCATTTACATTATAGACACAAAATATTGTAAAGTAAATATTTAAATTTAAATAAAAATATGTTACAATTTAGATAATAGGTGATATAAATGAATGATAGTAGAATGAGTAAATATGAAACAGACGAAAAAAAAATTAAAGCAAGAACAGAAAAACATAAACAACTATACGATAAAGTAGTAGATGAAAATGTAGAATATGTTGACATAAATAACGCTGTTGAAATAGATAAAATAAATAAAGAAAATCTTAAAAGAGGAGATTATCAAGCCTTAAAAGATTTCAATATGATAGAAAAAAAATCAATTGAAATAGAAGAACCTAAAATAGATGAAAAAAAAGTTTATGATATTAATGAAATATTAAAACAAGCAAGAGAAAATAAAGAAAATGTGGATGACAAAAAAAGAATAATAAATACAGAATATAATATATTAACCAAATTAGATGTAGAAAAAATAGCTAATTCAAAAGATTTATCAAAAGATAATCTAAGAGATCTAATAGATAAAATATATGAAAAAGAAGATAATAATTCTAATAAGGGTAAAAATAAAAGCAAAAAAACCAAAAAACAAGAAAAAGAATTATTTGAAGATTTAATGGAAACAAATTATAAATTAGATGAAGAATTAAGCAAAACTATATTAGATAAAGAGAAAAACGATGAAAAAGTAGAAACAAAAATAAAAAATAAAAAAGACGATACTGAAGTAACAATAACAAAAATAGAAGATGAACAAAAACCAAAAGAAGAAGCAACATTATCATCAAAAGAACTAAAAGATCTAATTATAGAAAAAGATGAAACAAATGAATTTGCAGATCTTTACGAATCAAGAGGAAAAGGAAAAATCATATTTATAATTTTACTTGTATTAATTATGATAGCTTTAGGAGCATATCTATTTTTAAAATATTATGGCACTTTATAGTGCTTTTTTTATGTCTTAAATAATAAATTTAAGTATGAGAATGAAACTTAAAAATAAAAATAGTAAAAAATTTAACAAAATATTCATAGTATTTATTATTGTCTTTATTATAGTTACAATAATAAAAATGTTAAACAATGGAAATAAATTAATTTTAAATTATGCCACAACAGAAGCAGAATTAATAGCGTCAAAAATAATAAATGACACCCTAGAAATAGATGACGAAAATAACCTATATAGAATAACAAAAAACAGTAACGATGAAATAGAAATGGTTGATTACAATACAAACTATATAAATAAATATTTAGATAAACTATCTAATCAAATAGATAAAAATATAAAAGATAATTTTAAAAAAAATAAAATAACAGTTCCTTTAGGAATTATTACCAATAATATTTTATTTAATAACTTAGGGCCACAAATTCCAATTAAATTAACTTTAGTAGGATCGTCATTAACCAACATAAAATCAAATGTTAAAAATTATGGACTAAATAATGCATTAATAGAAATAATAGTAGAAGTAATAGTTAAGGTAAAAATACTCTTGCCAATAACCACAAAGACAGTAACAATTTCAAACGATATTCCTATATCATATAAAATCATGAATACAAGTATTCCATATTACTTCGGAACATATAAAAACGATTGACTTAACATTCTAATTTTGTTATATTTTAGATGTGATGAATATGAAATATATAATAAATGAAACAGAATATAAATTTGTAAAAGGCGATAAAGACACAATAACTGATGAAATAATAAATGAAAAAATAACAGAATATTTTTATGATTATGATTATATTTTTGGAGATGTTTCATATAACAAAATAAGACTAAAAGGGTTTAATGAAACAGGTGGAAAAGCAACTAAAGAAATAAATGACGTAAAATATTTAGATAAATATATCAAAGATTATTGTGCCTATGGATGCAAATGGTTTTTATTAAAAAAGTGTAAGTAATTGTTGAAATTGCTTTTTTTTTGTGATACAATCTCCTTATAGAATATAGGAGGGTTAGTATGAAAGATAAAAAAATCTTAACTATTAACAAAGCTGACGGAACAAAAGAAGATGTTGAAGAAGTAATAAGCTTTCAATTTAATGATACAAAAAAAGAATATGTAGTTTATACAAAAAATGAAATTGATGAAAATGGAAATGTAACAATTTACGTTACAGAAATAATTAAAGATGCAACAGGAAATAAATTTGTAGGAGTTTCTTCAGATGAAGAATGGGTAAAAATCAAAGAAGTTCTACGAGCACTAGCTAAAGGAGAAAACTAAGGAGGAGCTTAATATGGAAAATATATTAGACAATATAACAATAGTAGAAAATAAAGGGGTAGCAAGTGAACTAAATAGTCCTAAAAGAATTAAAACAAAAAGCGAGGATTTTAAAAATATTTCTATAATTGCAAACTCTAAAGTAATAGAAAATGATAAAGAAGAAATACCACAATCTATAGAAGCAAAAGAAGAGGTTAACGTTCCTGAAATAAAAGAAGAAATAAAACCTATATATGAAGAACCAAAATTTGTTGAAGAAATAAAGCCAGTTGACGAAATGAAACAAGTAAAAGACAAACCGATTATTAATGTTATTAATACACCAAAACAAAATAGTAATAACAACTATTATGCTGCATTAATCAGTCAACAAACAGATCCAGGCACTGTAGCAGCCAAGTTCCAAGAGGCTTATATTTATAAATGTAAATTAATCGGAGAAGAAATAGAAAATTGCAATAGAATCATAAAACAGCTTTTAGAAAACATAAAAGAATGTGATTCAACAAAAAAAGAGCTTACAAATCGTTTGGAAAAACTAAAAGGTAAACTAAATGATAAGAAATCAGAATTAAATATAGAAACAATGAATTCAGATCCAGATATGCAAGATATTTCTCGTTTATCAATTGATGGAATAAAAAACACTATTAGCGTTATAGAAACAGCAATTAGCCAAACTGAAGAGACTATTAACGAAACAGGAGAAAAAGAAGTAAATTTAGAAAAACAAAAAAATGAAACAGAATTAAAGAAAAATAAATTAGAAACATTAAAATATGAAACATCAAAAGAAGGATTAGATGCTTTAGTTCCAGCAAGAAGAGTTGATCAAGCTAAAAAAGAAAAAATGGATATAGAAGCAAGATATCAAGCATCATTAAAGACTCAAACAGCAGCAGAACAAGCTGCCGCAGAAGAATTAAAACAATATGCACAAGTGCTAAAAACATTGGAAACATCAGATGAAGAATTGACAAAAGAACAACCATCAGAAAGTGTTGCATTAAACAAATTCCAAGAAGCAGAAAATGGATATGACGCATTTGCATATGCCAGAGAAGAAACAGGATATAGAAGAGCTGCATAGCTCTTTTTTTCATATAAAAATAAAAATAGAATATAATTTACTGGTGAATTATATGGAAAATAGCTTAATATATTTTTATAACATAAATATATCAGAAATAAAAAAAATAAAAAATAAATACTATTTCTCTCATAACAACAACAACTATGTTATAGAAAAATATAATAGAAACATAAATGAAGCTTTATCAATATACAAATTAAACCAAGAAATGATAGAGTTTGGATATCCAACATTCCAAATAATTCCGACAAAATTCAATACAATTCTATTTGAGAATAATCAAGATAATTATGTGCTTATGATAATGCCTAAAATAAACAATAGAATAATAAGTTTTAACGATATAAAACAATTTAATTATATACCTAAAGAAGAAAGTATAACGGTAGAATTAAATAAACCCAATTGGCCCAAACTTTGGGAAGAAAAAATAGATTATTATGAATATGAATTTAAAGAAATAAAAAATAAATACCCATTAATCAATGAAAGTATGCCTTATTATATAGGCCTATCTGAAAACGCGATAAGTTATTTTAACGATAATTTAGAAGATGATAAATTACCAAAAGTAGTATCTCACTTAAGATTAAATGTAAATACAGATCTATATGAATTTTATAATCCATTAAATCTAGTAATTGATTTCAAAGAAAGAGATATAGGCGAATATTTAAAAGACTATGTAATGAATAAAAACTATACAGAAGATAAATTAAATGAATATATAACAATAAATAATAATAGTAAAGAAACAATAATAGCATTAATTTGTAGAATATTATTTGCTTCATATTACTTTGATATCTATGAACAAATAATAAAAAAAGAAATAAAAGAAGAAAACATAAAAGATATTATAGACAAAAGAAAAAATATTAGCTTTCTATTAAAACTAATATTTTCAAAATACAAACATTTAAATATTCCTATTATAAACTGGATAGTAAATTACTCTTGATATAATCTAACTTCTTTTATTTCAGGAACTTTTTCTATTATTATTCTTTCAATACCATCTTTTAAGGTAAAATCTTGCATAGCACAATTTGCACAAGCACCTTGTAATAAAATATATAATATACCGTCCTCAATTTTAACAAATTCAATATTTCCACCATCATTCATAAGAAATGGTCTTAAATCATTAATAACATCAATTACTTTTTCTTCCATAAAATCACCACCTAAATTATATAAAATAATTTTCAAAATGTAAATAAGCTTGAAAAAACCAAGTAAAAAGATATATAATAGACATATGGATGTGGTTATAGTGCATAAGTATCAAAAAAACGAACTAGTAACAGGAATAGTAACAGGTATAGAAAAATACGGTATATTTGTGAGTGTAGGAGACTATACAGGCTTAATTCATATATCTGAAATATCAAAAGCCTTTGTTAAAGATCCTAATGACTTTGCAAAAATAGGTGATGAAATAGAAGCAGAAATAATAGATATTGATTATGAAAATAAAAAATTAAAATTGAGTAAAAAGAATTTGAATAAAGATTTTAAAGAAATAGGAGAGGGTTTTAAACCCTTAGAAGAAAAGCTTGAAAGTTGGATTAAAGAAAAAATATAAAATAAAATCAAAAAAATTTAATAATTATATTGACAAAAGATTGAATATAAGTTATATTTAATAACGTCAGCGGTATTTATGGACGATTAGCTCAGTTGGTTAGAGCATCTGCCTTACAAGCAGAGGGTCGGGAGTTCGAGTCTCTCATCGTCCACCATTGATTGTTTGCCGACTTAGCTCAATTGGTAGAGCAACTGACTTGTAATCAGTAGGTTGAGGGTTCGATTCCTTTAGTCGGCACCATTTATTTTTTGGAGGAATAGCGAAGTGGTCAAACGCGGCAGACTGTAAATCTGTTCCTTAGGGTTCCATGGTTCAAATCCATGTTCCTCCACCACTTGATATTGCCTCGTAGCCAAGCGGTAAGGCACAAGACTTTGACTCTTGCATTCGCTAGTTCGAATCTAGCCGAGGCAGCCACTTAATTATTTTAACGTCCCGCTAGCTCAGCCGGTAGAGCATTTGACTTTTAATCAAAGGGTCAGCAGTTCGAATCTGCTGCGGGACACCATTTATTTTTTTTATAATAGTAATGCCTGAGTGGCGGAATAGGTAGACGCACAGGACTTAAAATCCTGCGAGGCTCAACCCTCGTGCCGGTTCAAGTCCGGCCTTAGGCACCAACTAATTGGAGGAATACCCAAGTCTGGTTGAAGGGACTGGTCTTGAAAACCAGGAGGTCGGCGACGGCGCAGGGGTTCGAATCCCTTTTCCTCCGCCATTTTTATATTTATATCGCGGGGTAGAGCAATCCGGTAGCTCGTCGGGCTCATAACCCGAAGGTTATAGGTTCAAATCCTATCCCCGCAACCAATGGTTCCGTGGTGTAGTGGTTATCACGTCTGCCTGTCACGCAGAAGATCGCGGGTTCAAGTCCCGTCGGAACCGCCATTTTTAATTGGCTGCATAGCTCAGTCGGTAGAGCAAAGGACTGAAAATCCTTGTGTCGTTGGTTCGATTCCAACTGTAGCCACCAGTTTTTATGTAATGGGTTTTGTAAAAAGATAACTAGATAATATCTAGTTTTTTTATTGTCAAAATTAAAAAAATCAAAAGCCTAAAACAATAAATATACGAGCTTCATAAAATATGTGATATAATAAACTTACGGAGGTATATATGAAAATAATATCTAATAATAAATTTAATGAAATGGATTATAAAGCCATAAATAATATTAAAGCATTAGCAATCGATATGATTGATGCTGCAGGATCTGGACATCCTGGCATCGTTTTATCAGCCGCACCAATAATATATGATGTATATGCAAAACATTTAGTATTTGATGCCAATAATGATAAATGGTATAACAGAGATAGATTTATAATGTCGGCAGGTCATGGTTCAGCTCTTTTATACGCAACATTATTTATGAGTGGTTTTAACCTAACCATTGAAGATTTACAAAACTTTAGAAAATTAGGATCGAAAACTCCAGGACATCCAGAACTATCAGTAACACCAGGAGTAGACTTTGGAACAGGACCTTTAGGTCAAGGAATAGCATCGGCAGTAGGAATAGCAATCGGAGAAAAATTCTTGAATAATAGATATCTATATGGAAAAAATAAAAGTCTAGTTGATCACTTTACTTACTGTCTATGTGGAGATGGAGATATTATGGAAGGTGTTGCTATGGAAGCAGCATCAATCGCAGGAAACTTAAATTTAGGCAAGTTAATAGTGCTATACGATTCAAATAACATGACATTAGATACTGACACATCCTTGACTTTAAAAGAAAATGTTCTTGCCAAATTTAAAGCAATGAATTGGGATACACATTTAGTAACTAATGGAAATGATCTTGAAGCAATAGATAATGCCATATCAAAAGCAAAACAAAAGAAAGATAAACCTTCAATCATAGAAATAAAAACAGTATTAGGGCAAGGTTCAATTTTAGAAAACACAAATACAGTTCATGGAAAGCCACTATCAAAAGAAGACATTTCTGTATTAAAACAAAAATTAGAAATAAGAGATGTTCCATTCACAGTTTTAGGAGAAGCTATAAGCTATATGCAACAACAAATCTTACAAAGAAATGAAAAGATTATTGATAAATATAACAAATTGTGCGAATTCACTAATAAAAAGACAAAGGAATTCAAAAAAGAATTTAATTACTATTTAAAAAACAATCATTTTGAATACGATACAAACATAGCCTTAGAACCTGAAGAATATGAGGAAAAATCAGGAAGAGAAATATCCCACAC
>CAKORS010000027.1 GCA_934101605.1 uncultured Bacilli bacterium | reverse complement strand
AGATAATGCTAGAGGAACAAGTGAAAAGTATAATTTAAAGAATTTTGGAGAAACTGTTTTAAATATTTATACTAATGTTTTAAAAAATTATAGAGAAAATAATAAAAAGCAGAATGCCTAGTGTAAAAGATATTATAGTTAATATCTTTTTTTTATATGAAAATGATTCAGTTAATAGCTTTAATATTGATATATAAATCATTAATCCCGCTATTACAGAAAATAGAATACCTATAAAGTTAGAATTTATGTATTTTTTTAAGAATATAGCAGTTATTATAGCACCAAGTGGTTCTGCTAAAGCTGCTATTAATGAATATAATAAAGCTTTAGTTTTTTTATTTGTTGAATAGTATATAGGTAGTGAAATAGTTATACCTTCTGGAATATTATGTAGACAAATAGCTATAGCAATAGATATTCCTAATTTTAAGTTATCATATGTTGTTATAAATGTTGCCATACCTTCTGGAATATTATGTATTATAATTGTTAAAAAACTAAGTATTCCTATTTTTTTAATATTATTTTGTTGTTCTGGTATTAATTTATCTATTATAAATGATATTGTTATACCAATTATTATAGATATTATAACTAATGTAATAGTGGTAGTTATATTATTATTTAATTTTATATAATTATAACTTTCTGGTATTAAATCAAATATTGATATAAAAAACATTATGCTTGATGAAAATGCTAATGATATTATTATTGTTTTATCACTATTTCTTTTTATAAAAAGAATTATAAATGAACCAATTAGGGTTGATAACCCTGCGATAAGTGATATTATTATAGCTATTTTAGTGTTCATTATTTAACCTTTTTAATGCTTTTAATACTAGTAATAGAATTATTATTCCTAGTATTAGTCCAATAAATAGTTCATTATTTATTTCTATTTTTGTTAAAAATAGTGATGGAATTGTAGAGATTGTAAAGCCTAATATGGAAAGGTATGTTTTATCTTTATGGTTTGTTAATAAATAATTTATAAGTTTTGATAATAGAAATGTTGTTATTATAAATCCCATAAATATTGGGATTAATATTTTTATATTTAATGTGCTTAATGCATTTAAGTAGATAGTGTAAACTCCAAAAAGATTAAAAAGTATTGTAGTTGATATTCCAGGTATTATAGTCGATATTGATAAAATAATTCCCATTATAAAAAAAGTAATAATATTTTTATTTAATGATATTAATATTGTATTTTTAATAAGTAATAAACTTATTCCTATAGAAAATGTTAAAAAGAAATATATTATATTTTTTTTATTATTTTGAATATCTATTTTATTTATTATATTTGGTAGGGTACTTATTATTAAAAATATAAATATTATAGACAAAATTAGACTATATTTTTTTATTAAGAAGTTTAAAATATTACTAAATAAGATTATTCCTAGTGTTATTCCTATTGCTATAGGAGTTAGAAATTTAATACTTTCTTTAGGGTTTTTAAATATGTTATTTATATATTTAATTATTTTATCATATAAATTAAATGTTATTAATAAAGCAGAACCACTTATACCTGGTATTATACTTGCTATTCCTGCTAAAAAACCTAAAGTTAAATTTTTCAAATTAATCACCATTTAATAATATTGTTGATAGTATTTTTTTATTCTTAAGAGGAGGAAATATAATTATGAATGAAGATAAAAAAATTAGATTATGGAAGGATTATGTTATTGTTTTAGCTAATTATATTATTGGAAAAAGAGGTATTGCAGATGATTTTAGTAATGCTATAAATATACTTAATGTAAGAAAAGAAATATTAGAGAGTGGAGATTCTAATATGATTTTAAGAGCGGAAAAGGCTTTTGATAAAGTAGTTGAGTGGGATGCCATGGATAACATGAAAAGAATGAGATATAGATAGTTATTTATTTACTTTTTATGATATAATGTTTTATAGAAAGTTGTGGTGGTAATATGGATCAAGAAAAGATTGGTAAGTTTATAAAAGAAATTAGAACTAGTAATCATATGACACAACAACAATTTGCAGATAAGTATAATGTTACATATCAGGCTGTAAGTAAATGGGAGAATGGTAAAAATATTCCTGATATTGCATTAATAAAACAAATTAGTAATGATTTTAATGTTGATATTAATGATATTTTAGAGGGTAGAAAACGAAATAAAAAGATAAATAAATTATTAATAGGAGTTTTTTCTTTTATTATAATTGGTTTAATTATTATGATATTTTTATATAGTAATAAAGATAGTTCTTTTAAGTTTAAGACTATAAGTTCTAATTGTGATAATTTTAATATTTCTGGTAGTATTTCTTATAATAAGAGTAAAACTTCTATATATGTTTCTAATATTGAATATTGTGGTGGAGATGATAATACAAGTTATAAAAATATTGATTGTGTTTTATATGAGAAAAGTGATAATGTTTTAAAAAAGATTACTAATTGTAAGGTTTTAAAAAATAAAAATATTACTTTGGAAGAGTATTTAAAAGAGGTTAAATTTGTTGTTGATAATTATGAGGCTAATTGTAAGGATTATGCTCATAATAAATTATTTATAGAGATTAATGCTACCTCATTTGATAATAAAGTTATTAAATATAATATACCACTTAGTTTAGAAGATGATTGTTAAGATATAACTCAACTTAAAGTTTAGTCAATTCAACTTATATTTTATTTATCATTTTCTTTTTTTATGTAAAAATTTAGTAGTGGAGGAATTTTATGGAAGAGATATATTTGGATTATTCTGCTACTACTAAAGTTGATCAACAAGTTTTAGATTATTTTAATTTGATTGTTAATAAGTATTATGCTAATCCTAATTCTAGTCATGATTTAGGATATGCTTCTTTTAGGGAGATTAATAAGTCTATTAAAAATATATGTAACTTTTTTAATATATTTGATGATGAAATTATTTTTACTAGTGGGGCTACTGAATCTAATAATACTGTTTTAAAAGGTATTATAAATGGTTCTAGAAATGAGATTATTACTACTAGACTTGAACATTCTTCAATATATGGACCAATTAGTCAGTTACAAGATGATGGTTATAAAATTTTATTTGTTGATTTAGATAGTAATGGATGTGTTAACTTAAATAGTTTAAAAAAATTAATAAATGATAAAACGTTACTTGTTAGTATCGGGGCGGTTAATAGTGAGATGGGAATAAGACAACCTATTGAAGAAATAGGTAATATATTAAGTGAATATAAAGATATTTATTTTCATAGTGATATAACTCAATGTTTAGGAAAATGTAATATAGATTTAAGTAATGTTGATTTAGTTAGTTTTTCTGGACATAAGATATTTTGCTTTAAGGGTATAGGTGGTCTTATAAAGAAAAGATCAGTTAAATTAAAACCACTTTTAAATGGAGGAAAAAGTACTACTATATATAGAAGTGGGACTCCTCAAACAGAACTTATATGTTCTTTATCAAAAGCTATAGATTTATTTAAAAGTAATATAGATTGTAATTATAAGTATGTTTTAGAACTTAATGAAATGATAAGAAATCATATAAAGAAGTATAAGAACATTAAGCTTAACAGCACTGATAAGTCTATTCCTTATATTATTAATTTAAGTATTTTAGGTATTGATTCTTTAAAGATTCAAGAGTTTTTTAATAAGAATAAAATATATATTTCTACACAGACTGCTTGTTCTAGTAATAATAGTTACTCTTTAGGTGTTTATAATGTTACTAATGATATGGAAAGGGCTAAATCTTCTTTTAGAGTTAGTTTATCTTATAAAACTTCTATAGAAGAGATAAAAGAATTTTTAAGGGTTTTAGATTTATTTATGGGTGATGAATATGAAATTAATTAAGATTACAGCATCTTGGTGTATGTCGTGTATTATTATGAATGATACATTAGATAATGTTTTAAAAGATGTTTTTTTAGAAGATATTATTAGTTATGACTATGATATGGATAATAATGTTATAGATAAATATCATGTTGGAGTAGTTTTGCCTGTTTATATTCTTGTTAATAATGATAGGGAAGTAAGGAGAATTGTTGGTGAAAAAAGTAGGCAAGAGTTATTAGAATTTTTTAAAGGAGATGATTAATTTATGAAGAAATTTATATTATATATGAGTATTTTACTTTTATTGTTAATTCCTTTTAAGGTTTATGCACAAAGTAAAGAGTTAGTTAGTAATAGTAGTAAAATAGAGACTAAATATAATGTTCCTATATTGGGAAGTATTGATGCTAAGAGTGTTTCATTACCTATATTTTCTATAGTAGTAGGTTTAGTTGATGGTTTTAATCCATGTGCTATGTGGATATTGGTATTTTTGATATCTATGTTATTTACTATGAAAGATAGGAAAAAGATGTGGATTTTAGGTCTTACTTTTATTGGAACAAGTGGGGTTGTATATTTATTATTTATGATATCTTGGCTTAATTTAGCTAGTTTTTTATCTAGTATAACTTTTATAAGGTTAGTTATTTCTATTTTTGCTATAGTTTTTGGTATGATAAATATATATAAGTATGTTAGTGAAAGTAAGAAGGATGTTGGGTGTTCTGTTACTGATAGTAAAAAAAGAAGTAAAATTATGAATGAGATAAGAAGAATTGTTAGTGAGAAAAGTTTTTTACTTGCTATTTTAGGAGTTATGGTTCTTGCTATATCTGTTAATATATTAGAACTTTTATGTTCACTTGGATTACCAGTTGTTTTTACACAAGTTATGTATTTAAATAATTTAAGTGGACTTGAATATTTTATTTATTTTGGGTTATATATTTTATTTTTCTTAATTGATGATTTATTTATATTTTTTATTGCTATGAAAACTTTGAAGATAAAGGGAATATCTAATAAATATACTAAGTATTCGCATTTAATTGGTGGTATAATAATGGTATTAATAGGAGTTTTAATGGTAGTAAAACCAGAATGGATAATGTTTAATTTTTAGGAGGTAGTATGAAAAAAGAAAAGATAATATTTTATGTTATAACAGTTATTATAGTTTTAGGAGTTATTTTATTTGCTTTTTTTGGACATGGGAAGTATTTAAATTCTAAGTCTTTAGTTCTTAATAAAAATGCAGTTTTAAGTGATATTAAGTATAGCAAAGATAAGATTAATTTATATATATTTTGGGGTGATGGTTGTCCTCATTGTGAAGAAGAGTTTAGTTATTTAGAAGATATAAGTAAGGATTATAAAGATTATGTTAGAATATATGGGTTTGAGGTTTGGTATAATAAAGAAAATGCAGAACTTTTAAAAACTTTCAGTGATGCAATGGGAGATGAAATAAAAGGGGTTCCTTATACTATAATTGGAGATAAGTCTTATACTGGTTTTGATAAAAATGATGTAGAAGATATGATAAAGCAAATAAAAGATAATCATAATAATAGTTTTGATATTTATAAAAAAATAAAAAATAATGAAAAGTAAAAAATCATGTTAACAAACATGATTTTTATTATGTTCATAAATTTAAGAAATATGTTTTTCTATAGTATCTATTATTTTATATATTAGATAAGACATTATTCCTAGAATTACAATTGATGTAATTACTAGTTTTAGATTAAACATTTGAGAACCATATGTTATTAGATATCCCAAACCTTTTTTAGATACTAAAAGTTCTCCCATTATTACACCAATTAGTGTTAGACTAATATTTATTTTTAAAGTACTGATTATATTTTTTATATTACTTCTTAATATTAATTTTTTAAATATTTGGAATTTAGATGCTTGTAAAGATTTTAATAAGAGTATTTTGTTTTGATCAGTTTCTATAAATGCTGTATACATGTTAATTATAGTTGTAAATAATGATATTAATAAGGCCATTAGTATTATTGATTTTATATTTGCTCCAGACCATATTATGATTAATGGTCCTAAAGATACTTTTGGTAATGAGTTTATTATTGTTAGGTATGGATCAATTATTTTTGATATGTTTTTATTCCACCACATAATTGTTGCTATTATAAGACCTATAATACTTGATAATAAAAAACTTATTATTACTTCTAATAAAGTTATATTTATATGTGATATTAAGTTACTTTGTTTAAATAAATTGTATGCTGTTTTTATTACTTCTGTTGGCGATGATGTTAGAAATTTATTAGCTATATTAAATCTTACTAGTAATTCCCAGGTTATTAGGAATATTAATAAAATAGCTATTCTAAATGTTATAATGATTATCTTATTTCTTTTAATTTTTTTTAAATAATTTTGGTGTTCTTTACTATACATGTTCATCTAATTCCTTCCAGATAGCATCATAATATTCCATAAATTTATTATCTTTTCTTTTTTCTGTTGGAGTTTTTTTGTTATCTAGATTGATATTATATATTTTTTTTATTTTTCCTGGACGTTTTGATAAGACTATTACTTTATCTGACATAGAGATTGCTTCAGCTATATCATGTGTTACCATTATGGCTGTTTTTTCTTCGTTTTTTATTATTTTTATTAGATCATCTGAAAGTGTTAATCTTGTTTGATAATCTAAGGCGCTGAATGGTTCATCTAATAATAATATGTCTGGGTTTATAGCTAATGTTCTTATTAATGCTACTCTTTGTCTCATTCCTCCGGATAGTGAATTTGGATAGTTATCTTTAAATTCATCTAATCCATATTTTTTTAATAGATTTGATATATTTTCTTTTGTTTTTTTATTAATTTCATGTTTTATTTCTAGTCCTATTAATGCGTTTTGATAAACAGTTTTCCATGGAAATAAAGAATCTTGTTGCAACATATAACCTAATCTTAAATTATTTTTTTTATTTATTTTTCCTTCTGATTTATTTTGTAAACCTGCTAAAATACTTAATATAGTAGATTTACCACATCCTGAAGGACCTACGATTGATATGAATTCATTTTTTTTAATATTAAAGTTTATATTTTCTATTGCTGTTAATTCTTTATTTTGATCATGAAATATTTTTTTTAGATTTTTTACTTCTAATATGTTATTGTTCATATATTAGATCTTTATATTTTACTGTTTTATCTTTTTCTAATTGTCCTGCTTCTACTACTATTTCTTGTAAGTGATCAAATGATTCTTTAGTAAATGTTGTTTTTTTAGGCCATGTATTGTTATTTTTATAAGCTTCGATTGATTTTGTTAAATCTTCTAGTTTAGTATCTGGGAATTGATTTTTAATTACTTTAGCAATATTTTCAGCTGAATTATTATGAACATAATCTAAACCTTTTTCTATTGCTTTGGTAAAATCTTTTATTACATCTTTATTATTTTCTATGAAGCTTGTTCTTGCATTATAAGCAGTATATGGAACTATTCCTCCTAAAGATCCTAAAGAAGCTACTTTATAACCGTATCCTTCATTTACTATTTGAGTTGCAGTTGGTTCAAATAGTGCTACAAAGTCACCTGTTCCTGCGATAAATGCACTTGCCATATTGGCAAATGATACACTTGTATCTATAGTTAGGTCTTTTGTTGGATCTATACCATTTTCTTTTAAAGCCCATTCAAGTGTCATTTCAGGCATTCCGCCGATACGACCTCCGATTATATATTTTCCTTTTAAATCTTCAAGTTTGAAATCTTTTATTTTTTCTCTTGAGATTATAAATGATCCATCTTTTTGAGTTAATTGGGCAAATGTTTTTATATAATCTTTTTCTCCTCCATTGTAAACATATATTGTTGCTTCTGAACCTGATAGTCCAATATCAGCATCATTTGATAAGACTGCTGCCATAACATTATCTGCTCCTTGTGTTAGGATAAGTTCTACATCAAGTCCTACTTCTTCAAAATATTTATTTTCTATAGCTACATATTGTGGAGCATAAAAAACACTATGGGTTACTTCTGCTACAGTGATGTGTGTAGATTTTTTATCTACATTGTTTGTTTCTATTTTATAAAAAATGAAACATCCTACTAATATTAAAATACTAACAATTAATGTTAAATATTTACGCATAACTTTCCTCCTTTTGTTACAATTTATTATATTCTATTTGTTTTTTTAGGTTCTTTTTTTTATTTTTCATTATTATATAAATAAATAATAAATCATAATATTTATTATGAGTATTGAATCTATATCTTCTGTACCACCACGTATATGGACGCTTTCTGCGTGTGCGGTTGGGTTTATTTTAATTGATGAAACTACTTCTGGAAATGAACAAAATGCTTTGGGAAACTGGCTTATGTTAGCTTCTCAGGTTGTTTGTACTAATGCGGCTTTTAAGCAGTATCAGACCGGTCTTAATAATAAGACTAATAAAACTAGTTATGAAAATGGATATATGGAAGATAAAAAAACTACGGTTGATATGCTTGAAAAATTAAGGAATGCTATAGATAAGGAAATAGAAAGTTTAAATAAAAATCTTTCATAATAGTTTTATTCATAGTATAATTGTTGTATATGATCGGAGGAAGTATATGGGTAGAAGAGATGGTATAAAGGTTAAAGTAGGAGCTATGCAAAAGTTACAAGTAAGATTAATGCCTAAAAGATGTGATAGTGATTGTTATATAAATCAAAAGGTAGATGTTACTGAACTTGTTGATTATTTAGAAAAATATAATAAAAAAAATAAGAATGAAAAGATAACTTATTTTCATGCTTTTAGTACTGCTATAGCTAAGGTTATATATAATAGACCTTTATTAAATAGATTCATTATTAATAAAAAGTATTATGATAGAAATGAAGTTTCTTTAGCTTTTGCTGCTAAAGTTAGTTTTAATGATAAGTCAAAGGAGATTTTATCTGTAATAAAAGTAGCAGAGGATGATAATGTTTTAGCACTTAGTGAAAAAATAAGATCTCGTGTTGATAAGATAAGAAGTAAAAGTAGTGATTTAGGGGATACTGATAAAGCTATGGAATTTTTAGCTAAACTTCCTGGACCTATTTTAAGTTTTCTTGTGTGGGTTATTAAAAGATTAGATAATCATGATATGTTACCTAGTTCTGTTACTAGAGATAGTTTGTATCATTCTACTATGATTTTATCTAATGTTGGTGCTATAGGTGGAGGAGCTTTATATCATCATTTAACTGATTTTGGAACAAGTTCTATTCTTATGACAATGGGTAAGATTTATAAACAAAAAGTTATTGGAGATGATGGAAAATCTAGTGTTAGAAGTTTCTGTGATTTTGGTATTACTTTAGATGAAAGAATAGCGGATGGTTTTTATTTTATTAAGAGTTTTAAATATTTTGAAGAAATTATGAAAAAGCCGGAATTGTTATTTGAAGAAGTTAGTAGAAAAGTAGAGTTAGATGAAGAATAATAATTATAATGATAAAATTTTTTATAAGATAGTTAGGTTTTTTGTTAAAATTTTATTTTTCCCTATATTTAGACCAAAGGTTGTAGGAGTTCAAAATATAGGAGATGGTAAAGTTCTTTTGGCAGGTAATCACACTAGTATTTTAGATCCATTACTTCTTATGTCCGTTGTTAAAAGAGATATACATTTTTTAGCTAAGATTGAATTATTTAAAGGACCTACTAAGGTTATATTTAATAATTTGGGACTTATTCCTGTTGATAGGAAAAGAAAGAATCGTGCTGCTATAGATGCTGCTATAAAATATTTAGAAAATGATAAGGTTGTTCTTATATTTCCTGAGGGAACTACAAGTAAGAGTAATTTATTGCCTTTTAAGAATGGAGTTTTTAAGATATCTAATGAGACTGGGGCTAGAATTGTTCCCTTTGTTATAAGTGGTGGTTATGGACTTAAAAGAATAAAGATTAAGTTTTTAGAGGGTTATGTTCCTAGTTGTAATATAGATTTTGAAAATAAAAAGTTATATAATTTAATAGAAAGTAATAGGGAGTGATATTATGTCTATATTTGATATTTTTAGAAGAAGAAAAACTATTGTAGCTCCTTGGGAAAAATATTATACAGATGATGAGATAAATTATAGAATACCTAATATTAGTTTATATACTCAAGTGGTTAATAGTTATAAGAAGCATCCTTTAAATATTGCTTATCAATATTTTGATAAAAAAGTTACTTATAAAAAGTTTGTTAAACAGATTGATAGATGTTCTAATGCGTTTAAAGCAAGAGGAGTTAAAAAGGGAGATATTATTACAATATGCTTACCAAATGTTCCTGAAGCTTTGATATGTTTTTATGCTTTAAATAAAATTGGCGCTATTGCAAATATGTTGCATCCTTTATCAGCAGAAGAAGAAATAAAGAATAGTTTAGTTTCTACTAATAGTAAATTTTTAGTTATTATTGATATGAATTATGAAAAGATTAAAAAGTGTGTTAAGAGTACTAATATAAAAGGAGTTATTTTTATTTCTGCAAAAGATTCTATGCCTTTTTTACTTAAAGTTGGTTATACTTTTACTGAAGAAAGAAAATATAAAAGATATAGAAGAACACATTATTTTATGTCTTATAAGAGATTTTTAAAATATGGTTTGTTTAAAAAAAGTGTAATGTTATCACCATATGGAAGAAATACACCTTGTGTTATTTTACATAGTGGTGGAACTAGTGGTAAACCTAAAAATGTAGTATTACAAAATAGAGCGTTTATATTAGGTGCTAAACAAGAACAAATGGTTTTAAAAAGACTTGAAGCAGGAGATTCTTGTCTTGGAATTATGCCTAATTTTCATGGGTTTGGATTAAGTGTTCTTATGCATACTCCGCTTACTTTGGGATGCTATACTATACTTATTCCTAGATTTGATTCTAAGAAGTTTGATACTTTATTTAAGAAATATAGACCAACTTGTGTTTTAGGTGTTCCTACTTTATATGAAGCTTTAATTTCTTCTAAAAATGAAGAAGATTTAGATTTATCTTTTTTAAAGTATGTTGTTAGTGGAGGAGATTTTTTAAGTAAAAAGTTAGAGACTGATATTAATAATTTTTTAGAAGAACATAATTCTAGTGCTAGAATAACGCAGGGGTATGGGCTTAGTGAAGCTTTAGCTGCGGTTACTTTAGCTTTTGATGATGTTAATAAAAGTGGTTCTATAGGTATACCTCTTCCAGGTAATCATGTAAAGATTATAGATCCTTCTAGTAGAAAAGCTCTTCCTTTTAACGAGGTTGGGGAGATATGTATTCATTCTAAAGCTTTAATGATGGGTTATTTAAATGATGAAAGTGAAACTAACCAAGCTTTACAAGTTCATGATGATGGACATGTTTGGTTACATACTGGAGATTTAGGTTATATGGATCAAGATGGTTTTGTTTTTTATAAATCTCGTGAAAAAAGAATGATTATTACTAGTGGTTATAATGTATATCCATCTCATATTGAAGAGGTGATTGAAGCACATCCCGCTGTTTTACAGTGCACTGTAGTAGGAGTTCCACATCCTTATAAGCATGAAGTTCCTAAGGCTTTTATTGTATTAAAGGAAGGATATCATGGATTATTTATAAAAGCTGAAATAAGAGATTATTGTAAGAAGAATCTAGCTCATTATATGGTTCCAAAAGAATTTGTATATAGAAAAAAACTTCCTAAGACTAAACTTGGTAAAGTTGATTTTAAATTATTACAAAGTGATGAAGGTTTAGATGATGAATAAAAATGTATCTGTTGTTTATTATATTTTAAGGCTTTTACTTACTCCTATATTTAAGTTTATTTATAATCCTAAAATAGAGGGTAAAAATAATATTCCAAAAGAAGGTGCTGTTATTATAGCTTGTAATCATAAACACTTATTTGATCAGTGTTTTGCTATTATTAGTTGTAAAAGAGGAATACATTATATGGCTAAAAATGAATATTTTTTATCTTGGAAGACAAGATGGTTTTTTAAATTAGTTGGTTGTATTCCTGTTGATAGAAAAAGGAAAGACCCTAATTCTAAGAGATTAGCTTTAGAGGTTTTAAATGATGGAGGAGTAATAGGAATATTTCCTGAGGGAACTAGAAATAGAACCAATAAAAAATTATTAGATTTTAAGTATGGAGCTGTAAGTCTTGCTAAAAAATCTTCTTGTTATATTGTTCCTTGTGGAATAAGTGGAGATTATAAGTTTAGAAGTAAGAATCTTATAGCAAAATTTGGTAAGCCTTTTAAAGTTGATGATATGTCTTTAGAAGATACTAATAAAAAATTATATAATATGATAAATGATCTTGTTGAGTGAAAAAAAATTTGTTTTTTTAGGCTTTATAGATATTGCTGTTTTTAAAGTTTTAATAATATATACTAGGGGTGGTTTTATGTATCCTAGTATTGATGGAGAAAGATTAAAGGGTCTTATAGGAACAGTAAATATTATTGATATTAGGGATCAAGGTTTATATAATATGGGAAATATTCCTACTAGTGTTAATATTTCTTATAATGATTTATTATATAATACTGATAGATTGTTAGATAAAAACAAAAAATATTATATATATTGTAGCTTTGGATTTACAAGTGCAAAACTATGTAGGTATTTAAACTCTTTAGGGTATGATGTTGTTAATGTAGTTGGTGGTTATAATAATTATTTAAATAAATAATAATTTGTTTTTAAAATGTAATATTTGAGTTATAATATATTTAGGTGATATGATGCAATGGTTAAATGAAATAATTAATGGTATAACTTATTATTTATCATCTTTTGGTATGCCAGGGGGTTTTTTATTAATTGTATTAGAATCTATTTTTCCTATTTTACCTTTTGGTTTATTTGTAGGACTTAATATACTTGCTTTTGGAAATGTTATTGGTTATTTACTTTCTTATATAGCAACAGTATTTGGAACTTTTATGGTTTTTTTATTCTTTAGATATGTTGTTAAAAATTATTTTTATAACTGGTTTAAGGGTGATAAAAAAGTTAAGATTGAACATCTTATGGATAAAATGACTCATATGGATTTTAATGTATTGGTAGTAATACTTGCCATTCCATTTTTACCAACTTCTTTACTTAATGTTGCGGGAGGTTTATCTAGTATAGATGGAAGAAAGTATTTATTAGCACTTTTAATTGGAAAGATATCTATTACATTTTTTTGGGGTTATATAGGAAAAGGTTTATTAGAAAGTATTAAGAATCCTAAAATATTAATTGTGATTGTAATTATGGTTTTAGGAGCTTATTTACTTAGTAAGATTGCTGAAAAAGTATTTAAAATAAAGGAGTAAATTATGGAGTATGTTATTATAGGGTTATTAGTTTTAATAGTGGTTTTGGTTACTATATCACTTTTTAAGAATATTAATGAGTCAAATATTACTGATAGATTATCTAGATTGGAAGTTAATATTACTAAAGATTTAAGTGAGTTTGATAAGTCTTTAAATAAGGATTTTACTGATCTTTCTGATAAGGTTGATAATAGACTTATTATGATGAATGAAAAGGTTAATGAGCGTATTGATCAAAATTTTGAGAAAACTAATAGAACTTTTAATTCAGTTTTGGAAAGATTAGCCAAGATTGATGAAGCTCAGAAAAAGATTGATGTTTTAAGTAGTGAT
>CAKORS010000026.1 GCA_934101605.1 uncultured Bacilli bacterium | reverse complement strand
TGTGAATATAATCCTTTTCATAATGGTCATAAATATCAGATAGATAAAATTAAAAAGTTATATCCTGATAGTATAATTATTGCTGTTATGTCTTCTAATTTTTGTGAAAGAGGAGAAGTTAGTGTTATAAATAAATGGGATAAGACATCTATTGCTATTGATAATGGGGTTAATTTAGTTATAGAACTTCCTTTTGTTTTTTCATCTCAAAGTGCTGATATATTTTCTTTTGGGGCTTTAAAAATACTTAATTATTTGAAAGTTAAAAAAATAGTATTTGGTAGTGAATCTAATGATATAAGTCTACTTAAAGATATCGCTTCTTTACAAGTTAATAATAAAGAGTTTGATAGTTTAGTTAAAGAAGAAATAGATAGTGGTGTTAACTACCCTACTGCGTTATCTAATGTAATAAAAAGAAAACTTGGTAAGTCTGTTAACTCTCCGAATGATTTACTTGCTATATCGTATATTAAAGAAATTATAAAAAATAATTATGATATAGAGGCAATTTCTATTAAAAGGACTAATGATTATCATAGTACTGATTGCAATAGTGATATTATTAGTGCTACTGCTATTAGAAATTTAATAAAAGAAGATAAAAATATAAGTAAATATATTCCATGGGATATTAATTCTTATAAAATATATAAACCTGGTATGTTTAAATTATTAAAGTATAAAATAAATATTGGAAGAGATTTAAATAATATAATTGATGTTTCTGAAGGTATTGATTCTAGAATAATTAAATATATTAATATTAGTAATTCTTATGATGAATTAATTAATCATGTTAAGACTAAACGTTATACTTATAATAAACTTAATAGAATGTTTATTCATATATTAACTGATTTAACTTGT
Organism: uncultured Bacilli bacterium; assembly: GCA_934101605.1. GTDB lineage: Bacteria > Bacillota_I > Bacilli_A > RF39 > UBA660 > CAKORS01. The sequence continues at coordinate 12,809 of CAKORS010000026.1, read as the reverse complement.
GATGATGTTAAAGATATAGATATAAATTATATAAGGGTTTTAGGAATGAATAATACTGGTTCTAAATATTTAAAAAGTATTAGTAAATCTTGTTCTGTTCCTATTATTACAAGATATAAAAATAATGATTATAAAGAGTTATTGATTGAACAGAGAGTTAATAATATATATTCTATTATAGTTAATGATGATAGTTTAATAAAAAAAGAGATAGGTAAACCTATTATTAGGTAAATCTATCTTTTAATTTATTTCTTCTTTTATATAGTTTGTTTTAAATATTGCAAATTCTATTATATTTAGGATTGATGTTATAAATAATGTTAAGCTTATTAATTGTGTGTTTATAAGTGGAGTTTTATTAATTATTAATATTATACTAAGTAAAACATTTATTGTTGTTATTAACATTGTTGTTTTACAATTTTTATTATCTTGTTTTTTTAGTCTATAGCTAAGATTTGAGAAAAAGCATTGAGATAATATTATAATTATACCTACTACTATATTTAGCCATGATGCTAGAGAATCTTTTTTTATCATTATGAATAATGCTATAAATATAAATAGTATTCCATATAAAACTAATAAGTAATGTTTTTCTTTCTTTTTTCTTAAATCTATTATAAATGCTATAAGTTCTATTAAACCTCCGATTATTAGTATTGTTCCTAAGCCATAATATACTACATTTATAGTATTAGCTGGGTAATATAATAAAATTATTGAAAAGATTATTAAGATTAACATTGTAATTATACCTAAATTAAATATTTTATTTTTTTCTTTCATAAGTGTTATCCTCCAATTAAAAGATACACTATTTTATTATTTTTGTAAATGTTTTATTTTAGTTACATATATTGTTGATAAGCTAAACAAGCTAATAAATGATAATACTACATATCCTAAGATTTTATCACCTGTGTAGGGGTTTGTTATTTTCTCATCTTCCATAACTAGTTTTATTACTTGTCCATAATCTGTTATTTCAAAGAATAATTTATTTTTATTTAATTTATAATCTTTTGGAGCTTCTTTTTCTAAAATATAATATTTTCCAAGTGGTAAGTTTTCTATTTCTAGTCTACCATTTTTATCTGTTATTCCTGTGAATATTAAAGTTCCATCTTCTTTATATAATTCTATTTTTGTATTGGGTAAAGTTTTTTTAGTAATTGAATCTTGTTTTTCAAATACTAATTTAGAATATTTTATATTATTTAAATCTATTTCTATTTCTTCATTATCTTTTGTTATTACTATTTCATAAGGGGCTATAAAACTATAATTATTTGTTCCTTTTATTTGAGTTATTTTATATTTACCATATGGTAATACAATTGTTCCTACTCCTCTTTTAAATGTTTTTATTATACCCACTATTTTTCCTTGTGCATTTGTAACTTGAAAAATGGCATCTTGTTCTTCAGTAAATTTTTCACCTGCTCCACCTTTACTTTTATTTATTATATGAGTTCCTTTTATTACTAAATCAAATAAATCTATTTCTTGTTTTTTATTATCTTCTGATAATGTTACTGTTATGATATCTTCATTTAATTTATATCCTTTTGGTGGTATTTTTTCTTTTATTTTATAGGTTCCATAAGGAAGATCTAAGGTGAATTTTTCTTTATCTATTGTTATTTCTTTTATTAAGTTGTCATTTTCATCAAATATTTCATATACAGAATTTAAAAGAGATGCATCACCTTGTGGAGTTGTACTATTTGTCTCTTTATCTTTTTTAGTTAATACTAGAGTTCCTGCTTCTACTTCAATATTAAAACTTGCCTTTATGTAGTCTACCTCTCCTCTTGATATTAAATCTTGTTTTTCTCCAACATATGCTAAATAATTATCTCTTAATCCTACATCATTTGTTAAAGAAATAGTTTCTTTTCCTATTTTTTCTCCTTTTATTATTAAAGTGTTACCATTTACTCTTATATTAGCGATAGAACTTTTTCCTATAATGAAGTTATTAAGAGATAAGTTTTTATCTGTTATTTCCACTTCTTTTCCTAAACCAACCTTAATGGTTGAATTATTAAAACTTGGAGTTTTTCCATGGGACGCTACTAAGTCTTCTAATTCTTGCATTTCTTTTTTATATAAATTTGTGTTAACATTTCCATATCGAGATTCTTTGAATGCCCAGGTTGTATTTTTATAATTACCATAAGCATTTTTTATTACAGTATTCCAAATCATTACCTGTGTTATTCCATACCATTTCTTGTCTGTATGATTTTTGTATTTATAACCATAATACGCTAATAACTGAACTCTTTTGGCCATTTCATTTGTAAGACGTGTATTACTTACTATTTGTTCTCCTCTGTAAATGGTATGAGAACTTTCTATAGCATTTGATTCATTATACATTTCAGCTTCTGGTTCTATGCAATAATAGACTTTATCATCTGTTGATGACACTATCATCCATCCATTATAATCCATTACCCCATATAACATATCTTTAGCAAATACGTTTACTCCAGCTTTTTGCCAATATATTTCATAAAGCTTACCATTATTTTTTTCTGCATTTACTGTTGTTATTTTTCCACACATAAAAAGTGATATAAATATAAACAATATTTTCTTTAATTTTTCCATATTTTTCCTCCTCGATTTAAGACTTTAGCATATGAATAATTTATTGTAAAATCATAGTTTTTAAGTTTTTGCAATAAAAAAAAGAAACAAATTAAAATTTTGTTTCTTATAAATCTTTATTTTAAGCTTAGTATTTTGTTTATTTATAATAATATATAGTTTTTTATTTTCTTTTTCTTTCTATACCTTTATCATTTAATAAACTTTGATAATAATCTCTATTTTCTTTTATAGATGAAAGGTTACCAGTTATATATCTTCTTCTAGCACAGTTATATGTATCTTTATTTACTAATATTTTGTTGTTTTGTAAGGTCTTTACTATTAATCTTTTTTCTTTTTCTGTTAATTCTTTTCCGCTTCCTTCGATCATATTTTTATTTTCATCAAATTTTATTCCATAAAAATATTTTTCATTTAGTATTTCTTCTATTTTTGTTTTGTTTGATTTTTGAATAGGATCATATTTATCAAAAAATCTTCTTAGCATTTCAATATTTAAACTATCATTATAGCTTTGGTAATAATGAGCAATTTCTGTAACTGATACTCCTGTTATGGAATAATAATCTATTATATCAAATGATTTATTTGTTCTAATTTCATTGTTTAATAACTCATACTCTTTATCAAGTCTTTCTAATCTTTTTTCTCTTTTACTTTCCCAATTTTTATATTTTTTGTATATTTCTTTGTTATATTTTGAACTTTCGTAAATATAGAATTTTATAATTTCGTTATTTAAGCAATTAGCTCTAATATATCCTAAAGTATCTATGCATGAAGAATTTATCATATCAGTGATTGTATCATTTGCTATTGCTATGAATTTTTTTTCTAATAATGTCTCTTCATTTGTTTTTTTATTAACAAATTCACCATATAAATTTTTTATTCTTAAAAATAATAAACGTTTCATTCCTTCATATTGCTCTGAACTTACAAAATAATAATATTTTGTTACATAGTTTGTTATTTGGCTTTCTAATTCTTTAGCTGTATATCTTCTTCTTATTTTTGATAATTCTTCTAAATTTGTTTGATCTAATACCTTAGTAAGTATATTTTTATTATTAATAGATAATTTATTTCTTAATATTTTGGCATCAAAGTAATTTCCATCTTTAGTGTTTGTCACTGTGTCACTTTCTTTTGATTCATAGTTGTCTAGTCTCTTTCTATATGCTTTTTGCTCTTCTTCTGTCGCATAATTTCTGTAATAATCATATGCTCCATTCATTATATCTTCAGTTTGTTTTAATCCTTCAATAAATTGACGAAAAGCGTTTTTGGCTATATTCCTCTTACTGTTTGTTTTTGCAAGCGCAGTTGCTTCTGCTTTATTATAAATGTTTTTTTCTCCAATGTTGGCATAGTTATTGTAATAAATATTTTTAAATTTTGTTAGATGTTGTAAATCAAGAATCATTCCTCTAATTTCAAATTCTTTCTTATTGTTTTCTAAAACCTCTTCTATAAAAGTATAAAAACACTCTCTATAAAACACGATTAGTTGTTCTTCATTTAAAGAATTTATATAACTTCCTATTCCCATAAAAACCTCCTGTAAATCGGCTTTTATTGTAACACATGATAATTTATTTTTCAAGAAAAAAATAATATCACATAAAGCGATATTATTTAAATAAGTTTTTAACTCTTTCTATAAATGTTTCGTTTGCTTTATTTGTTGTTTTTGTTTTTGTAGTTTGTTTTTGTTCTTCTTTATCTACTACTAATATAAATTTAGTTGTTGACTTGCTTAAAGAGTTTCCATTTATAGATTTATAATCATTACTTAATTCTGTTAAAGCTTTAATATTTTCACTTGTTGGTATTACTTTATTATTTACTAATTGAGTTATATTTTTTATTCCTTCGTTGTTAAATTTTGTTATTCCTTCAGATATACTTTGAATACCAGTATCTAATTGTTCTACTCCATTATAAAGTGAATTTAATGATGTTGTTAATTTTTCTAATGATACTTTTTTAACATTATTTGCAACGTCACTTGCAAGTGTTGGAGTTACTTGTTTTACTGTATTTTGTGATGCGGTTAAAGCAACTTTACTTGCTACTTCTTTTGATGTTTTTTCTGCTACATATTGTGAAACTTCTTTAGCTGTATTTGTTGCAGCATTTACTGATGCTTCCTTTATATATGGTAAGGCTTTATCATTTGCTATAACATTACAACTTGCTAATTGATCATCTGACATTGATCCACCTTGCGCTACTATAGTTTTTCCTGTTTCACAATTTATATAATCATTATATTCATTTACACTTTGTAGGTAAGATATAACAGCATTTGTTGTGTTATTAGTTACAGATGATATTACGTTTGAATCATTAGGATTCATATTTTGTAATACTTCTTGCCATGTACTTTCTTCTATTTGTTGTTTATACTCATCTGTAAATGTATTGTTTATAAGTGCCATTATTTGATTTGTTATTTCTTCTAGTTGTTCATCTGTTAAAGCTTGGCTTTTGTCTTCTTTTAATGATTTAATTGATGAATATAATTTTGTTTTTAATTCATTTGATCCTTTGTTTAGTTTTTTAGTGCTTTCATCAATTAAGTTCATGTTTTCTTGTAGTAAATTAACTTTACTTGTTATATTATCTAATTCATTAAATATTTTTAAATCACTACTATCTAATAGTTTAGGTGTTGCTACTGTATAAATAGTATTAAGTTCAAATGATGTTGTTTCATATTCAATAGTTACTTCATCAATTCCTTTTAATTCATCTAAATCTAAACTTTCATATAAACCTGGAACTGCTAAACCTACGATTAAATTATTAGTTCCTGTTCTTACTATTTTTGCATTTGTTACAGTTATATCAGTATTATCTTTTGATGGAATTACTGTTCCTAATGTTACTACGAATGGTGTGTATAATGTTTTATTTTGTCCGTTTACATATTTAGTATGTTTATCTTCATTCGTATATTTTATTGTTATTGTAACTTTTCCTTTTTTACCAAGCATATCTTTTACTTGTTTTTCTTCTCCATTTAATTTATAAGTTATATTTGTTTTAATTGGTAATTCTTTATCTATATTTCCTTGATAAAAAATATCTTTTCCTTGTGCATTCCAAGTAATTGTATTTTTATTTAATTTGTATGTTTCATCTCCATTTATATTTAAGATGTTTTTTAGTTCTGTATAGTCTTCGATTGTTTCTAATTTTTCATTATTTATTAATTGTTCATTTACATATACATGTTTTACTTCTCCATTGTTATTTAGTTTTGCATATACTGTTTCATCTTTTGATAAGGCATTTACTTGAGGTATAAATGTCATACTAAAAGTTAGAGCAAGAACTGCTATAGATGATTTTTTTACTATATTTTTCATTTTATCTTTACTTCCTTTCGTAGTTTTCATAATTAATTTATCAAATATAAGTAGGATTGATGGTAGTGCTGTTACTACTGTAATCATACTTATTATTGCTCCTCTTGATATTAAGGTGCATAGTGACCCAACCATTTCTAGTTTTGAGTATACTCCTACTCCAAATGTTGCTGCGAAGAAACATAATCCACTTAAAAATATTGAATGCTCATTATAGTCTAATGTTTCTTTCATAGCGTCTTTTTTAGGAATACCTTCTCTTCTTTTTGACAGATATGTAGTTGTTAAAAGTATTGCATAGTCAATTGTTGCCCCAAGTTGTATTGTTCCTAATACTATTGGTCCTACAAACGGTAATGTAACTCCTGTAAAATATGATACTGACATGTTGATAAATATTGCTGTTTCTATTGCTATTATTAAAAGTATTGGAAGTGAAGCGCTATTTAAAACTATAAATAATATTACTAAGATACATACAATTGATGAAATATTTACATTGTTAAAATCAGTATCACTTATAGTAATAAGATCTTTCATTAAAGGTCCTTCACCTGCTACAAATGAATTACTATCATATTTTTTTACTATTTTATTTATTATATCTACTTGACTATTTAATTCATCACTTGCAACTTCATATTCTGAGTTTAATAAAAGCATTTGATATTTATCACTTTTAAATATATTTTTTATTGAATCAGGTAACATATTTTCTGTTACTCCTAGTTTTTGTAACTCACTAAATGATAAAACAAAATCTACTCCTTCAACATCTTTTATTTCATTTATCATATCATTTGCTTTATTTGGTTTTACATCATTACTTAAAAGTATTATTTCTGGACTTATTATATTAAATTTATCTTTTAATACTTCATTAGTACTTATACTTTCTAGAGTTTCAGGTAATGATTTATCCATTTTATAATAAACATTTACATTTTTATATCCTAAATACATTGGTATTATTAATAGAATAAATATAATGAAGATAACTTTATGATATTTAACTATAAAATTATTAAATTTTGAGAAGTTTATTTTCAAGCTTTTATGATATGTTTTTTCTATTTGTTTATCAAATACTAAAAGTAAACTTGGGAATAGAGTTAAAACACAAATTACTCCTAGTAAAACACCTTTTGCCATTACTATTCCTAAATCTTTTCCTAAGGTAAGTTGCATTGTGCATAATACTAAGAAACCTGCAATTGTTGTTAATGAACTTCCCATTACTGATTTAAATGTTTCTTTTATTGCTTCTTTCATGGCATCTTCTTTATTTTGATATTCTTTCTTTTTACTTTCGTATGAATGATATAAGAAGATTGAGAAGTCTGTTGTTACTCCTAGTTGTAGTACTGCTACTAGTGCTTTAGTAATATAAGATATTTCTCCTAAGAATAAATTGGATCCTAAATTAAATACTATGGCACAGCCTATATTAAGTAGTAATAAAATTGGAACTAAATATGAATCTAGTGACAATTCTAGAACTATGATACATAGTATTACTGCGATTACAATGTATATTAATATTTCTTGATCAGAAAGATTCATTGTATCTAAAACCATTGAACTCATACCACCAAGTTTTAAATTATCATTAGGTAAGTTTCTTATTTTTTCTACTGCTTCAAGAGTTTCTTTTGACGATGTTCCACTTTCAAATGTTATAAATAATAAATCTGTATTATCTTGATGTAAATGTTCTGTTATTTCTTCTGGTAACATTTCAACTGGAATGGTTGTTCCTAGAACATCGTATAAAGATACTACTTCGTTTACTCCTTTTATATCTTTTATACTATCTTCTAGTTTTAATATTTCTTTACTGTTTTGATTTTCTATTACAGCGATTGAATAAGATCCCATGTTAAAATCTTTTGTAAGCATATCTTGACCTTTTATGGTTTCTATATCATCTGGTAGATATACTAGAATATCATAGTTTATTTTGGTAAGATTCATACCAATAAATGAAAATACTAATAGTATTCCAGATATAATTAATATCAATTTTTTATGCTTGCAAATTTTTTCAGCTAAGTTTTTCATTTTTATCCCCTCCACAGCTTAATATTTTATATTATATTTTAAAAAAATTATACAAGCATATTTATATAATTGTTTAATAACCAACACTTTGTTTATTTTTGTTTTATAATAAACAACACTTTTGCAGTTATCTTTACATTTGTTTAAAAAAGATTATAATATAAGTTGGTGATTGAGATGAATAAAACTGATTTAAGGGTTGTTAAAACTAAAAATGTTTTATATAATGCTTTAGTTTTGCTTATGAAAGAAAAAATGTTTGAAGAGATAAAAGTATCTGATATATGTAATAAGGCTTTAATTAATAGATCTACTTTTTATGCTCATTATGAAGATAAGTATGAATTACTAGTAGATTTTATAAATAATTTAAAGGGTGAATTTATTAATGAACTTAAAAAGAATAATAATATTTTAAATACTAGAGAGTATTATATTGAGTTAATAAGATTATTTTTAGATCATATAGAGGATAAAAAAGATATTTATACTTCTATTATGGTTAATAATAGAAATAGTATTATGATGGATGTTTTACTTAGTGTTGTTAATAATGACATTCTTAATACTTTAAAATTAGAACATAAGAATTCTAAAGTTCCAAATGATATAATGGCTAAATTTTATTTAGGTGGTGTTATTAATTTAGGAATTGAGTGGTTAAATAATCCTAATAAATATACTAAAAATGATATTCTTTCTTATTTAAATGTTTTAATACCTGAAGATATAGCATGAAAAAGAGAAAAGTATTTAATCTTTACTTTTCTCTTTTGTTTTATTTATTTTCTGGTTTCATTTGTGGGAATAACACTACATCTCTTATAGATGGTTGATTATAGATTAACATTAGTAATCTATCAATACCAAATCCTAATCCTGAGATCGGAGGCATTCCTTGTTCCATAGCTTGTAAGAAGCCTTCATCTAAATCCATTGCTTCATCATCACCTTGAGCTTTTGCTTTTAATTGTTCTTCAAATGCATCTCTTTGTTCAATAGGATTTACAAGTTCTGAATATGCTTTACAAAGTTCTGTTTTTGCTGCGATAACTTGGAATACATCTATTCTTCTTATATCTTCATCATTTCTTCTTGCTAATGGAATCATTACTGCTGGATAGTTATATATAATTGTTGGTTCCATTATATTTTCTCTTATTTTTCTTTTATATACAAAATCAATTATTTGACTTAATGATTTAGTTTCTTCTAAATCTTCATAACTAAATAGACCTTTTTCTACGATTAGTTTTTTTAATTCTTGTGGATCTTCAATATCTAAGAATTCAAAACCAAATACTTCATTCATAGCTTCAACATAATTAATTTTATTCCATTCTTCTTTTCCGAAATCTAAAATACTATCTTGATATTCAATTGTTGTAGAACCTGTAAGTTCTAATAATAAGTTTTTAATGAATCCTTGATAGAATTTCATATTATCATTGAAATCCCAATATGAAGCATACCATTCTACTTGAGTAAACTCTTGTAAATGTTCTGTATCCATTCCTTCATTTCTAAAGCATTTTGCTATTTCATATACTCTGTCAAATCCACCTGCTATACATTGTTTTAGATAAGTTTCTGGTGCTATTCTTAAATTACAATCTATATCTAATGCATTATGATGTGTGTAAAAAGGTTTAGCAGAAGCTCCACATACTGCATTTTGTAAAATTGGAGTTTCTACTTGTAAGAAACCATTTTCTCCTAAATATTTATTTATAAATGCATATAATTTACTTCTTCCTAAGAATACTTTTCTTGATTCTTCATTCATAATTAAATCTGTATATCTTTGACGATATTTTTGTTCAACATCTGTAAGTCCATGAAATTTTTCTGGTAATGGTCTTAATGCTTTACCTAAAAATTCAAATGTATGAATTCTTAAAGTTTTTTCTCCGGTTTGAGTTGTAAAAATTTCTCCTTCTGCTCCGATAAAGTCACCAGTATCTATTTGTTTTTTAAAGAATGCATAGTTTTCTTCTCCAACTATATCTATTTTCATTTCAAGTTGAGCACTACCTTCTAAGTCACGAATTCTTATAAAGCTTAATTTACCCATCTTTCTCATAAACATAATTCTTCCGGCTACTCTAACATTTGTTAACCCGTCTTCTAAATCTTTAAAATCTTTTAATTTATGTGTTCTTTCATATCTTGCTGGATATGGATTGCAAATATTCCTTATTTCTTCTAACTTAGAACGTCTTACTAATTCTTGTTCACTTAACTCTCTCATTTGTTCCACCTCTTTTTTATACATATATGTTACACTTTTTACTAAGAAAAATCAATGTTTTTGTTGATATATAAGTATTATTTACTATTATTTGTATAAAAAAAGTAGATATTTAATCTACTTAGGCTATTACAAACTTTCTTGTAATGTTTTTAAATATAATTTAGAAAAACTTATTCTATTAATATTATCTTTTGATATAAGATTTGTTTTGCTTATTATATTATTTTCATTATCTTTTAATATAAATACTCCTAGCTTATCTTTTTTCTTTATTGGTAAAGAAATATTATTAAGTTCTATATCATATTTATATTTAATATCTTTATCTGTTTTTTTATTTATTGTTATTACATCATCTTCTAATACTAAGTCTATTTTGTCTATACTACTTTTATCTATGCTTGTATGCCCTACTACATCACCTTTTTTATATAGTTTTTTGGCATTATATTGATTAAATCCATAATCTAATAAATTCATTGTTTCTTGATTTCTTATATTACTTTTTTCATATCCAAGTGTTACTGCGATTAATCTTAGATCTCCTTTTTTTGCTGTTGCTGCTAAAGAAGAACCTGCTTTTTCTGTCCATCCTGTTTTAAGACCATCTGCTCCCTCATAAAATCTTACTAGTTTATTAGTATTAACTACCCAGGTCTTATTATCGGTATTTTCTCTTATATATGATTCATATACACTTGAATATTTTAGTATTTCTTCATGTTTTAATAATTCTTTTGCAATTATTGCCATATCATATGCTGTTGAATAATGTTCTTCTTCATCAAAACCTACACAGTTTTTAAAATGTGTATTTTTAAGTCCTATTTCTTTTGCCTTTTCATTCATAAGCCTTACAAATTCTTCCTCTGTTCCTGCAATTCTTTCTGCTAAGGCTACCATCGCATCATTTGCGCTTGCCATTACAATTCCTTTTAAAAGGTCATCTACACTTATTTTTTCTCCTGTATCTAAGTATAGTTGGGTTCCTCCCATACCTTTAGCATTTTCTGATACTGTTATTATATCGTTGTATTTTAATCCTTTGTTTTCTATTGTTTCCATAGCTATTATTAATCCCATCATTTTAGTAAGGGATGCTACACTTGATATTTTATTGGCATCTTTGTTATAAATTATTTTTCCTGTTGAATATTCCATTAAAATAGCACTTGTAGCATTAGGGGTTAAGTTAAGATTAGTATTTTCTTCTTGTTTTGCATAAACAAAACTTGGAAATACTAATAATATACTTGTTAATAGTATTAATATTTTTTTCATTTTACACCTCAATAATTTCTATGTCTAATTTTGTATATTTAGAATTATTTTAGTTTCTAATAAATATATTTTAGTGATAAAATGTATTTAGAGGATGGTATTATGAAAAAGAGAAAGAAAAAGAAAAATGTTTTTTATTTTGTTGTAGTTTCTATTTTAATAGTTATTATTATCTTTATGATATCATTAGTATTTAAAGATAATAAACCTAAGAGTAAAGATACTAATAATGTTAAGAAAGAAGAGAAAAAAGAAGATATTAAATATAAAGAATATAAAGATACTTCTAATTTTAAATTAGAAAATTTAGATAGATATATAGCTTATAAAAAGTTACATGAAGATTATGATTATGAGAAAATAGTTACTTATGTAAATATTGGTTTAGATTATGATTTTTATTCTTATATAGGTGATACTAATATGAATAAAGGTATTTTACTTTTATGTAATAAGTATTTAAAGCTTCCTGATTATTATGAACCTGATGATTTAGAAGAAATTTCTAGTGAATATTTTATAAGTGGTAATCCTTATGTTAGAAAAATGAGAAAAGAAGCAAAAGATGCTTTTGAAAAACTTAGTGAAGCGTCTATAAAAGATGGTTATCCAGTTTATGGACAATCTGCTTATAGAGAATATGAGATGCAAGTTAAGTTATATAATAATGCTGTTAGTAGTATGGGAAAAGAACAAGCTGATATTGATACAGCAAGACCAGGACATTCAGAACACCAAACAGGTCTTACTGTTGATGTTTCCTCTACTAAAGGTGGAAATATGCTTTCTTTTGAAGATTCTGATTCATTTGATTGGATGCAAAGTAATGCTCATAAATATGGTTTTATATTAAGATACAGAAAAGATAAAGTTGATGTTACAGGTTTTATGTATGAATCTTGGCATTATAGATATGTAGGAGTTAAAGTTGCTACTGATATGCATGATAATTATCCTGATCTATCTTATGAAGAATATTATTATAAATTTATAGACAATAAATAATTGTCTATTTTTTTGTCTTGATTTTTATATTTTTTAATGATAATATATTCTATGTGATGCAGATGTAGTACAATGGTTAGTACATGGCCTTGCCAAGGCTAGGATGCGGGTTCGATTCCCGTCATTTGCTCCAGATTGATAGGAAACTCGAACTTTTCGAGTTTAAGTAATAAATGCTAACTAGAAATAGTTAGTTTTTTGTT